>NZ_CABTML010000078.1:0-14518 GCF_902485895.1 uncultured Anaerobiospirillum sp.
ATAATGTGCGCACAACCTATGCGGATGGATGGCAGAGCGGTTGAATGCAACGGTCTTGAAAACCGTCGAGGATTTGCGTCCTCCGTGAGTTCGAATCTCACTCCATCCGCCATCAGGTAATCAAGCGGCTTTAAGGCCGTTTTTTTGTACCCAAAATCATAGATACAACATTTCTAAACATATCCATCCCTATCGCCCACTTCTTTAGTTAGTCGAGCACTACTACCTGCACTCAGCCCTTTTCAATCTAAGTCAACGTGCAAAGCACAACGCCGCATTTCAACCTTACGCAGGCATAGCAGCTAATGCCCCAATTATCTGCCCAAAGCTCGCTCTTATCAGCGCAGCATACCTTAGATAGGCATTACCAACCCCATCGCTGCCCTGCATGGCTTAGCAGCGCCATTAATGCGTTCGGTAACGCTACAGAGCGAGGCAACCATACACACTCTTTCGTAGCTATAGCTTAGCAGCAAGCTACCTCTATCATTACTGCAGCTTGTCATGCGCGTAGCATGGCATGGCCGCACGATGCTGAGCATGCTTGGCATATGCTAGGCAAACGAAAGTGCTTAGATGTGCTCCTAGTATCTTCAATGTGATTCTATGCGCGGGTATTACCTTCAATGTAATTCTATGGGCGGCTATCACCTTCAATGAGATTCTACCTTCAATGAGATTCTATGGGCCGCTATATAGCAGCTCTCGCGATTGAAATAGATTGGGCTGCCCTAAAACGATAAAGGCCCTGATGATATTAATCATACAGGGCCTTTTAGAGCGCTTAGTACAAAACTTACTAAGCTACAAAAGCACTTGGACAAGCTTTGCTTGAAGCATTTGCCCATGCTGCTAGTAGTGCTACTGTGCATGGGCAATGCCTTGTAAATAAGCCTGATGCTTACTTACCACTCGTGTTAATGAGTGGCTGCAGCATATGCTCTTAAGTTAATTAGATGAGGTACTTGAGTACGAAGAAAGCAGCTAAGATCCAGCTTGCTACAGTAATACTCTTGTACTTGCCAGCACACAGATGTAAGAGCACGTATGCGATCATGCCTAAAGCGATACCCTCAGAGATGGAGTATGACAGTGGCATCATAACGATACATAAGAAAGCTGGGATGGACTCTGAGTAGTTAGCAAAGTCGATCTTCTGTACCTGGCTCATCATCATCAGACCAACTAAGATCAGTACTGGAGCAGTAGCAGCACCTGGAACTGATAAGAAGAATGGAGCTAAGAACAGTGCAATGATAAAGCAGATGGCAGTGGTAAATGAGGTAAGACCAGTACGACCACCCTCAGCAACACCAGAGGCGGACTCAACGAAGGTAGTAACAGTTGAGGTACCAACCATAGCACCTGCAGTAGTACCAACAGCGTCAACTAAGAAAGCCTTCTTTAAGTGAGGAATGCGGCCATTCTTGTCTACCATGCCAGCACGAGTAGAAACACCCACTAAAGTACCGATAGTATCGAAGATGTCCACAAATAAGAAGGTGAACACAACGAAAGCCATTTCAGTGGTGAAGATCTTATCAAACTCAAACTTGAATAAGATTGGTTCTACTGATGGAGGCATGCCAACTAAGCCACTTAAATCAGTGATACCTAAAGGAATACCGATTAAGGTGGTAATTAAGATACCTAATAACAGTGCGCCACGGACACGTAAAATAAGGAGAACAGAAGTTACAAGCAGACCAATCATGCCCAGCATTGCAGGGCCTTGAGTAATGTCACCTAAGGATACTAAGGTTGCATCATTGTTGACGATGATCTGAGAGTTTTGCATACCAATGAACGCAATGAACAGACCAATACCTGCTGAAATCGCGTACTTAAGCGACATTGGCAGTGCATTAACAATCTGCTCACGAACATTAGTAATTGTCAGGATGATGAAAATGAGACCCTCAAGCAATACTGCAGTCAGAGCAAACTGCCAGGTGTAGCCCATAGTCAGACATACGGTATAGGCAAAGAAAGCATTAAGGCCAACACCAGGTGCCAAGGAGAAAGGCAGCTTAGCGTAAATAGCCATTAATAAGGTAGCTAAAACAGTAGAGATAACTGTTGAGGTAAAGAGCGCACCCTTATCCATTCCTGCAGCTGCTAATACGTTAGGAGACAGCGCAAGAATATAGGCCATGGTCAGGAATGTGGTTACACCGGCTAAAATCTCGGTCTTTACACTATGGACATTTGGATCAAAGCCAAAGAGTTTCTGTAACATTGAAAGAGCATCCGTCAATCAAGGCAGCTCACTGCAAAAGTAAAGTCGATACGCCTTTATCTATCCACAGGAGATACTAGACACGAACAAGCAGGATTGCTTGTATGAAAAAGAAGAGAGGGAGACTATGTGCCTTACATTGAGCTAACAAGGCACAATATAAGTTTTTGACTCAATAAATTGAGGTCAAATCAGCATGAATAAACAAGCCTTGCACTAGAGTCTAAAATTTAAGCTAGAGCATCACGCACTAAGCATAAAACTGCCGCGATAATAGCACCAAGATCACAAATTTGCAATGAAACTAATGTTAAAAAAGCGGATACTTACGGGCTTTATGTTATATAAGCCAACCCAACATAATATAAACTTGTTTGATAAGTTACAAATTCCATAATTAACTGATTTCAGCATCAGTTCAGTACACTCATTTACAAGCCAATTTCCACAAAACGCCACACTAATTTTCAAAAGATTAAGGCTTAGAAACAATTACTTAACGATACTTAGCTCAAAAGACTGTAACAAGGTGTGTCTAAATCGGCATTTAGCCCTTAGATTGCTTGCATTCTATGCGTTTGGCTAATAAGCTTAGTAAGATGTCTTGTAGATAGGATGTAAAAGACTAGTATTCAAGAGCTAAGTTACACTTATTCTGCAAGAGACTTTCATGCCTAGAGCCCTGGTCCTTGGTATACCAAAGACTAACAAGGCTAGCTAGCTGAGTGCCATATGGCAAAGAGGATCGCGATGAGCATAACTCCTGAAGCAGAGAATAAAGCTAAACCGATTAAGAAAGCCGTCATTGTCTCTAAGGTCTATCACCGTCCTGTTGGCGGTGCCATTAGTGACATTGCTAAGTTCTTAAAGGGCTTAGGTGTAGATGCATACGTCGATCAGAACACTGCAGTTGGCTTTAACATCTCAG
Source organism: uncultured Anaerobiospirillum sp. (assembly GCF_902485895.1). NCBI lineage: Bacteria > Pseudomonadati > Pseudomonadota > Gammaproteobacteria > Aeromonadales > Succinivibrionaceae > Anaerobiospirillum > uncultured Anaerobiospirillum sp. Next base: position 3,168 of record NZ_CABTML010000078.1, read on the forward strand.
ATGTTCCTGTAATTGCCCGTAAGTCTATCCGTGAGACTGACTTAATTATCGTTGTGGGTGGCGACGGCTCATTGCTCGGTGCTGCTCGTTCAATGGTAGATTTTGATGTTCCAATGCTCGGTGTTAATCGCGGCCATCTAGGACTGTTGACTGACATTAGCCCGAAGAATATCGAAAACTCTTTAGCCAAGGTAGTTGCAGGCGAGTACAACATTGAAAAACGCACGCTCTTAGATGTGCGAGTCCTCCGTCGCTCTGAAGAGGGCATTGAAGATCAATTAGGTCAATCTCTAGCCGTCAACGAGACTGTAATCCACTCTGGTATTCTTGCCCACATGATTGTCTGCAAGGTTAATATCAATGGCAACTACATGTATACCTTACGCGGCGATGGCATCATTGTTGGCACTCCTACGGGCTCTACCGCTTACTCACTGTCAGCTGGCGGACCAATCATTGAACCTCACTTAGATGTTCTCTCTTTAGTGCCAATGTTCCCACAGTCGCTCAACTGTTCTCCAATCATCATTCCAGGACAAAGCAAAGTTGAAGTCGATTTCGAATTTAAAGAAGACGTCCATGAATGGGTTAATGTTAACTGTGACGGACAGGTAACCATTCGCGCCGACACCAAGTGTGTAGTTCGCATTCGTCAGCACCACACACCACTGACGCTTATCCACCCTGAAGGTTACGACTACTACTCTGTCCTCCGCCAAAAACTTGGATGGGGCCAAAGCCTAGTTTAATCACCTCTCGTAAATGAGTGACATAGCACTTGCAAGCAAGTGCTATTGCTCAATCTAACAAGCACAGCTTACTGAGATAGCAACCTAATTTTCAGTCCTGTGCTCCACATAACTGCATCAAAACTTCGATGCAGTTATGCGCCATCCTGCCCATTAATAAGCGCATATCGTTACATTCAAATGACGATCGTACCCTCTTAGCTGCGCCTGTTATGATGCTTTTGCTTAAAGTCATCGTCCACTCTTAGTTTGTATAGACAGAGTTGCACAAGATAGCAAAACAGATCACCCCGCACCGAACAGGCTAAACATACGTAAACCTAGATCATATGCTAGGCAAACTATCTTTTTGCACTACTTAGATCTTTTGAATAAATCAGTAGCATCATATACACGCTTAGCACGACAACCATAAGGCAATGGAGTTTAGCTATTTACTTAGCAGCATTTACGGCTGTGACCTAAGTTAAGGTCATGATCGCAAGCTACTTTCACAAGCTAAGATCTTTGTGCTATCCTATAGCATACTAATTAAAACTTGATTAAATTAGTAACTGTACTGTTAGTAACAAATGTTACTAACAAGCAAGATATAGCCTGACTTTTGCAAACATATACCGCATCTCTTATGGTTTTATAACCAAGAGTTTGCAAAATAAATGGGCTATTTTGGGCCAAATTGCCCCTTGATTTAAAATCTAGTTTATATTCTAGTATAACTAAATTACCTGTATAGTTTAGTTTCGACAGGGCATATGAGCGCAGCATGTAAGCCACTAGTTATTTACTGCCTTATAATGCGTAACGTGCCTTAATGATGCTAGAACCTGTTAATTTACAGCTAGGCTGAGTTAACCTCTTAGCATAACATTGCATGGCTTGAGACTTTTGAGCGCTATTTATTCCCACTATTACATATTCTGTGGCGTACTTAGCTTATACTCGTATCTCAGCATTGGATAACATATCTCGGAGAGATCATGCTAGAACAACTCAATTTGAATAACCTTGCTTTATCAGTAGAGGCTGAAGTTGATTTCACTCCAGGCATGATCTGTATTACTGGAGAGACAGGTGCGGGCAAGTCATTAGTTGTCGATGCCCTGTCCTTAGTACTCGGAGCTAAAGCCGATGCCAATATGGTTCGCCAAGGTGAAAAGCAGCTTGAGGTTAATGCCCGCTTTTCCTTAAAAAATCAATTTAAAGCGATCAAGCTCTTAGACGACTACGGCTTTTTGCAAGAGCGTAATAGCAAAAGCAGCGATCAAAAGATCGTGAGCGAAAAAGCAAATACAGCCTCTGAGAGTCAAGATCCCGATAATCATAGCAGTGGCGATCTTATCTCTAGCCATGATCCTCATCTTGAGCAAGTTGAGAGTAGTGAAGTAGATACTGCTGTGGTTGCTGATGGACAGGCTGTAGGATTTGACTCATGGAATATGCATGATGATGACGAGCTCTTACTGCGCCGTATTGTTACCTGTGAGGGCAAGTCAAAAGCATATATTAATGGCCATCCTGCTACGCTAACTCAGCTTCGAGAAATTGGTCAGCTTCTAGTTGCTGTTCATGGTCAGCATGATGGCGTGCGCCTCATGGATGGCAAAAGACAGCTTGAGATCGTTGATAACTTTGGCAAACTGCGTCCATTAGCTAACGAAGTTAACGATGCTTTCAATCGTTATAGCAAACTACGCCACGATCTTACTAAGCTTGCTGAAGAGCAAAAAGCTGGTGCCATGACCTACAAACAAGATCGCTATGATCTTGAAGAGCTCAAGCGCCTCGACTTTGCTCAGGGAGATTATGAAGAGTTAGAGAGCATGTTTGATCGTGCTCAACACCAAGCTCAATTTAGCTATATCTTGGGCAATCTACATGCAGGTATTGAGCTTAACGAAAACAGCTTAGTGGCGATCTTAGGTAAGTATTTATCTTCACTTGATAAAGTTAAAGCCTTTGATCAGCGTATCGATAAGATCGTCGAAAACGTTGATGCTGCAGTACAAAACCTCTTAGAAGCCTCGGGACTTGCTGAGGACTTATGCACTCATACTCTCGATGTAAGCATTACCGAGCTTGAAGGTCGCATGACCAAGGCTCACGAGCTTGCTCGTCGCTTCTCTTGTCTGCCAAAAGAGCTGTACTTAATGGCTGAACGCATTGAGAATAAGATTAATAATTTTGTCTCTTTACGTAAGCGCATCAGTGATCTTACAGAAGAGGTTAAAGCAGCGCGTGCAGATTATGAAGCTAAGGCTCAAGAGCTTACCAAGGAGCGTAAACTAGCCTCGGCCTCATTAGCCTCCAAGATTGAAGAGAAGATCAAAGTCCTCTCCTTACCAGATGCCAAGTTTGATATTGAGCTTAGCCGTGATGAGGAGTGCAAGCCACGTCCAAGCGGTCGTGATGAACTTACCTTCATGTTCTCAGCCAACCTAGGCCAAGGTTTACGTCCTTTAGCTGCTGTAGCCTCAGGCGGTGAGCTTTCCCGACTTGCTTTAGCTATTGAAGTTTTGACAGCGTCAGTTAACTCTACCCCTACCCTTATCTTTGACGAAATTGATACGGGTATTTCAGGCAGAACCGCTCTTTCAGTTGGCGAACTACTAAACGAGCTAGGCAACTATACCCAGGTAATTACTGTAACTCACTTACCTCAAGTAGCAGCTAAGGCCCATACTCAATTTGTGGTAGCTAAGTACAATGAAGCCGGTCAAGTTAACTCTACCATTACAGCCCTCAACCATGATGGCCGTATTGAAGAGATCTCACGCATGATCGGCGGCTCTACCATCACAGAGACAACGCGCCAAAGCGCTCGAGAACTCTTAGGCTTCAACTAATCCATCCTCAAGGCGTGGCTACTGTAAATGCTCTTAATTGCTCTTATTTGATCCTAGCCACGCCAACATCTTGCCAATTAAAGCTTATCTTTAGCCCAATACCATTTTCTTTCCGCTCGTATCTAAAGCTATAAAGCTAGTTACGCTAGTGAAAAGAACGCCGTAATCGTACCTATCTTTTTGTGCGCATAGAACCATGCGTGCCTATATTTATTGCAGCCATGCGTGCGTACCTGCATTTGTTTATGCGTAGAGCCGTGCGTGCGTACCTGCATTTGTTTATGCGTAGAGCCGTGCGTGCGTACCTGCATTTGTTGATTCATATAGTCATGCGTGCGTACCTACATTTGTTGCAGTCATGAGCAATGCTCACACCTTAGTTATCCATTTAGCTTAGTTATGCCATGATTGAGACTGGCTGTTGTTTGCATACTGGCAGTTAGATTTGGTCGGTATGTGGGTATTTTTGCACCAAAAGACATCAAACTTAGCTAGCATTGCGTGCAAATGAACATTTTTGAGACATTTTTTAGGAAACTTCCTAAAATAGCATGGAGCTGCTAATAGCAGTTTGCAGCAACAATACATAACAAGATAACGCTTGTTTAAGCAGAAAGGCACGTGTTGTGGCCACATGCTTTCGTGGTCTTTTTTTTGTTGTTGCCTGAGTCATTGATGAATTAAGAAGTTCTCATATTGAACAAGCTGAGATGGATACCAACATTCGACTATGAGTGAAGTAAAGTCCTTTATCATACGTCCTGCTCAAGAAGATGATCTTGAACAAATTGCTCGTATCGAGATTGAATCAGCTAAAAATGAAGGGCGTTTAGAACCGCTTGGATATACGGTCAAAGAGATGCATAAGCTATGGAAAAAGCGTTTGCGCTCTGGTGACTTTGATATTCTCGCTGCAGCTAACGCTGAAAATGACTCACACGTATTAGGATTTATTGGCGTGCAAGCGCATCATGGTAAGCCTGGCTTTATTCAGGCCATCTATGTTGATCCAGCTTTCTATCGCCATGGCGTAGGTAAAGCTTTATTAAACCTTGCCGATCGCTTATTTCGCATGCGTCGCTGTCCGCATGCTTATCTCTATCTTGAGCCCCTTAATCATAAAGGCAGGCTCTTTTACAGTAGTGCCGGTTACTTAACAACCAACAAAAGATATCGTCATCTACAAATCCTCAGCAAGGAGTTTGGTTCATGCTAAAAGTCTGTATCGTAGGCCTGTCAGGACGTATGGGTCATGTTATTTTTGATTGCTGCCAAGGTATGGAAGGCTTCAAGGTAATCTCTGGCATTTCGAAAAATGACAACCCACTGCCATTAAGCTTCAATGGCGAAAGAGCAGACTCTGTTGAGGGACTTACTGTTGTACCAGATGTCTTTATCGACTTCTCACGTCCAGAGTGCTCCTTAAGTGTTTTAGATTATGCAAAAGAGCATGGCTGCGCTGTAGTTTTAGGCACTACTGGCTTTACTGATGACGACAAGTCAAAGATTGTCTCCACTGCTCGAGCTGTTCCTGTAGTATTTGCAGCAAACTTCTCTGTAGGCGTTAACGTCATGTTAGCTCTTATCAAGAAGACCGCTGCTATTATGCAGGATGCAGATTTAGAAATTTACGAGGCCCACCACCGCTATAAGGTTGATGCTCCATCAGGTACTGCTTTAGCTATGGCAGAGGCTGCTGCGGAAGCTCGTGGCGTACAGTTAAATGATGTTTTAGTAGCAGGTCGTAATGGCATTACTGGTGAGAGAGCTTACGGTACTATCGGTATCTCTTCTGTACGTGGCGGTGATGTGGTTGGCGAACACAATGCTATGTTCTTAACCGATGGCGAGCGTGTATGCATTGAGCACATTGCTACTTCACGTGCTACTTTTGCTCGTGGTGCTATTCGCGCTGCTTCATGGGTTAGCGACAAGAAGCCAGGACTTTACACCATGAAGGAAGTTCTTGGCTTAGACAAGATCTAAAAAGCACCAATCCATAACTATTAGCCTATCTTAAGATAATTTGTTAGCTACCAAAAATAAGATGGGCCTTAGCAAAGATTGATGCTAAAGAAAAAGGGGAGCAAATGCTCCCCTTTTTCTTTTCTACTTGCTACCTTAGGCACTAAATAATAGCGCCTAAGGAGCTTGCAGTTAAATAATTAGAACTTGAAGCCGTTCATGATCTTCATGAGGCGATCAACTTCTTTTGAGGTGTTGCTAATAACAACCTGGTTCTCGTTAGCAATCTGAGCAACATCACGTGAGGTATTAGTAAGATCCTGCATGTTAGCTGAGATCTCATTACTTGCAGTGGACTGCTCTTCAGCTGAGGCTGCGATCTGCTCGATCTGAGCATTTACATCCTTAACGTGAGAAGCGATCTCATTAAATACAGTCTCAAGACCTGTTGCGTTCTGAGCAAGGTTATCCATACCAGTTACAGCACGCTCCATGGATACAGTAGCATCGTTAGCTACACTCTCCATGCCCTTAACCTTAGAGGAAATCTCGCCAGTTGAGGAGCTAGTACGTGATGCCAGAGCACGAACTTCGTCAGCAACCACAGCAAAGCCACGACCTGCCTCACCAGCACGAGCAGCCTCAATTGCAGCGTTCAGAGCTAATAAGTTGGTCTGAGCTGCAATCTCATCAATGGTGTTAACGATTGAGTTAATAGAACGAGACTGATTGATCATAGCCTCGATCTGCTTATTGTTAGTCTTAGACTGCTCGGACTGCTCAATAATGGCGTCAATAGACTCCTTAGCAGTGTGCATACCTTCGTTAGTCTTATCAGTAGACTTACGAGCTAAATCAGCTGCTGACTCACAATTTGCAGCAATCTCTTGAGTGGTAGCAACCATCTCATTAGCTGCAGCTGCAATGGTAATAGCACGGTTTTCTGAGTCGTTAGCATGATGAGTTAAACGCTCAGTTGCTTCACTAGCATTCTTCATTTCTCTATCGATGTTGCGGCCGATCTCAACGAGCTTGTACATAACAGATGACTGTTGATGACGTAAAGCCTCTAAGGTGCGACCAAGCTTACCGATCTCATCTTCATATGGAAGATCAACTTTATTAGAGAAGTCCTGCTTTTCCATATGACGCATGCTTTCCATGATTACATCTAAAGCATTAGTAATGTAACGAGAGGAGAAAGTTGCAATCATTAATGAAAGCACAATAGCGAGTACAGTAATAGAAGAAACTAAGATGAGCGGACGTGAGTCTGCTGACTTATCCACTGCATCATTAACTTCCTTGAACATGCCACTACGCATATAGTTCAGCTCGGCAAAGATAGAGTCAACCGCAGGCTCAATCTTGCTTCTGTAAACAGTTAATGCGCCTGCAGCATCACCAGCTTCAACACGAGGTACTAACTCACGCTCAAAATTGTGTTCAAACTCAGCTACATACTCTTTTAAGCGACGTGCAGCATCATGGTATACAGCGGCTTTATAATTTGAAACTTTAGAACTAAAAGGCTCAGCGACAGCTGTTAACTCACGATGAATTTCTTCGGTATTGCCAAACTGCATAGCAGCAATATATCTGACGATTAAAACTTCAATCTCATATGCTGTGGTGTGAATATCATCAACAACACCATAACGATTGTTCAGAGTATTATGAACATCAGTGGCAATAGCCTGATTGCCTCTTAAAGAGTACAGAGATACAGAAGTGATGATTAAAATAAGAAATATAAGGACACAGAAGTTGAATAACAACTTTGTTTTAATTGCCAGTTTATAATACCATTCCATTGCTATCTCCCAGACAGCACCTGTTTTGCTTTAACCTAAAGCATCTCCATACAACCTAAGGTTGAGAGTTAAACAGACTGCTGTGCCGCACTCTTAAATAAAGAATCGGCTTGTTTGCTGATAAATCTATTAATGCCTCACACTTAAGGCTTGCAGCTAATGCGCTAAAGATAAGTTTTACTGAAAACTTTAGTGAAAACACAAACTGACAAACTTGCTGCCATAAAAAACAGTTAGTTTGACTGCCATATAATATGTTTAACTAAAGAAAGTTACTGTGACACAATTTACACTGCCACAATAAAGCTACAAAAATTTCACCTGTTATATGAACTATATCACAGCAACAAGCTTGTAGTCTTAACATTTAGTTGTATAGAACTTATTCTTTATTCAAAACTTGCTAAATATTTAGCAGGCTCTGTACATCAGCCTCATGATTAGCACATCTCATGCCTTATCCATGCCGCTAAGCCCACCCATGTACTATTGTCTTAATTCAACATCGCCCAAATAACGTTCTATAAGTAGCGCGTTACCAAGAGATTGAATTAAACAACATTGGGCCTATAGCCATCTCATCTAAAGATGTATATCACAGTCCAATAAAGCCGTGATCCAAGACATCAGAGAGTTACCACCGCAATTTAGTGCAAGTTAGGTAACTACATATTGCAAAATCATACCATTATGCCTTGAAAAGGCTATGTAAAGCATCAAGAAACACAAGCGAATTAACATAAATTGTATCGAAGTTGTTAACATTGCATTTCTTGCTTGTATTACAAGAGTGACCATTTGCAGCAAAATCTTACACTTCGTACAAAGCTGATGCCTATGAACATCCTATCTATGCACTAGAGATAACAAAATTTCTAGTAGTACCTGTCTAAATAAGCACCTTATGCAAGTCCCCAACACCTCTCACTTAGCTAAATACATAAGCTATAGCTTGAGACTTTCCCATAACACTATCGCTGCCAATTACTAGCAGTAACTGGTCATGCCAAGCTAAAAGTAATGGTTTGCTACCAACAGGACAAGCCTAAACAAGACTAAAGATCACAGACGAAACAAGATACGCAAGGGTAAAGATAAAAGAGAGATTGCATATCAAAGAGCGATTCTGAGGGTAATTGAAAGAGGTAGTATTGAGAGGACTATAAGATGAAGTCGTGGAAGACTCATATAGAAAGGCTATTAGAGCTTGGAGCCATGGCATTAAGTGAATAACGCCATGGTCCAGGCTTCAATCTTTTGCTTGTGCCTAGAGGAGATGTTAGGCACTAGACTGTTTTAAGTGTGATTAGATAACACCCTGAGCGATCATTGCATCAGCAACCTTACGGAAACCAGCAATGTTAGCACCTAATACGAGGTTGCCCTGTGCGCCGAACTCCTTGGCGGTCTCAGATGCATTGTTGTAGATGTTGATCATGATGTCGTGGAGCTTCTTGTCAACAACTTCAAATGGCCATGCGGTCATAGAAGCATTCTGCTCCATCTCTAACTGAGAGGTAGCAACACCACCTGCGTTAGCAGCCTTAGCAGGGCCGTAGCAAATACCAGCTGCTAAGAATGCGTTAATTGCATCGATAGTAGATGGCATGTTAGCGCCTTCAGCAACACACTTACAGCCGTTAGCTAATAAGGTCTTAGCGTCTTCTAAGAAGAGCTCGTTCTGGGTTGCGCATGGGAAAGCAGCGTCACATGGAACGGTCCATACGAAGTGCTTGCCCTCTGGGTACTCAGATACAGGAACATACTTAGCAGTCGGAACTAACTCAACATAACGAGTTAATGATGCACGCTCAACTTCCTTAACCTGCTTTAATACATCAACCTTAATGCCATCTGGATCGTAGACAGAACCACGTGAGTCAGATACGGTAACAGGCTTAGCACCCTTTTGGTATAACTTTTCACAACAGTAAATAGCAACGTTACCAGCACCTGAAACGGTAGCAACCTTGCCCTCTAAAGAATCACCACGATCCTTTAACATTTCTTGAGCAAAGTAAACGGTACCGTAACCAGTTGCTTCAGTACGTGCTAAGGAACCACCGTAGTTGAGGCCCTTACCAGTTAAAACACCCTCATAAGAGGTGGTGAGGCGCTTGTAAGTGCCGTATAAGTAACCGATCTCACGGCCACCAACACCGATGTCGCCAGCTGGAACGTCAATGGTTGCACCAATGTAGCGGTGTAACTGAATCATGAAAGCCTGGCAGAAGCGCATGATCTCATTGTCTGACTTGCCCTTAGGATCGAAGTCTGAACCACCCTTAGCGCCGCCAATTGGAGTGCCAGTTAAGGAGTTCTTGAAGATCTGCTCGAAGCCTAAGAACTTTAAAACACCCTCATTCACAGATGGGTGTAAACGTAAGCCACCCTTGTAAGGGCCGATTGCGGAGTTGAACTGTACGCGGTAGCCACGGTTTACCTGGATCTCGCCCTTGTCGTCAACCCACTGAACTAAGAAGTGGATAACACGCTCAGGCTCAGTGATGCGCTCGAGGATCTTGTTCTTCTGATAAGCAGGGTTCTTATCAAGGGCTGGCTGAAGGGTACCTAAAACCTCTTCAACAGCCTGTAAGAACTCAGGCTGATAAGAATAACGCTGTGAGAGCTGCTCGAAGACCTGCTGTGAATAGGACATTTCGTATCTCCTAAAAAAACGAATTAGATTGAAGTACAGGGCTTAATTTACGCGCACCTAAACCAGCTATCAAGAAAAACCTTTCATAAGCCCTCAAATTTAAAAACTGCGATCCATTTTGGTAAGGCAACGCACCTAAACAAGCAAGCCACCTAAATCTCTACATAAAGCAACAACACTTCACCATATTGCCCGCACAAACATTATAAATAAGCCACTTTTAACAACTGTTTAACTAAGAATCTACGTCAAATACCGCTACCACAGAGTATTTTTACATACAAACATAAATATCATGTTGGTTAAAATAGTGCACACAAATTTGATCTAAACCTCATTTTCACAACATACTCTAGAGAGATAAAGATCAAGTTTTGGCTGACATGCACTTACATATCGACATAATACGTCAGTAAACTAAAGCATAAACAGCATATATAAGCGATTCTTAAATAAACGCACCATTTTGGACACGATTTTTAGACTTTTCACCAGTACTTGTTACCTAATAAACGCACAAATTTGCCCCGTGACATCTCAATGCCACTAATCAACAGATAGATGTTCAAAACAATGTAATGGATGGATGGATGGATGGATGGATGGATGGATGGATGGATGGATGGATGAGTGTAAGTTTCTGACTGAGGGATGTTACAGGCTGTTGGTCATTAGCCCCAAGTGCATAGTTCAACGTCACCTTCTACACTGGAGATACCGAAGTGACATCAATTACCTTAAGCGACGGTCTGCCTATGGATAAGTTAAGTACCGAAGTTGTGGATGAGCTTAACGATGGTGTAGATGTGGCCTTGCCGCTCAGTATGGATCTCTTGGCAGCACCATCGGAGTGAACTACGTAGGTTCAAGGAACACTGATTCATTTGGTGTGAACGCTAATGTACGTTATTCATTATAATAAGCATTGAGTTACCAGGATCGCATTAGGCTACTACTTCACTACTACACATGATTAAGCAGTAGCCTGATGCATGTGATCCTATGAAGCTATCGTGAGCAGTAAAATTCCTAGCCAATCATGAACGCTTTTTTAATTATTTTTAGCTTAAAAACCATTGTTTAGCAGCATTAGACAAAAAGTTAATGCATTAGCAATTGGCTTAAATAAGGCATTTGAGCGCATATAGCTCACTTCTTTGCAAAATGTTGTAGCTTTAGGCTTGCACAGTGTAAAAATATCGGTATAATGTGCGCACAACCTATGCGGATGGATGGCAGAGCGGTTGAATGCAACGGTCTTGAAAACCGTCGAGGATTTGCGTCCTCCGTGAGTTCGAATCTCACTCCATCCGCCATC
>NZ_CABTML010000079.1:0-33248 GCF_902485895.1 uncultured Anaerobiospirillum sp.
ACACAGTGAGTTTATCTATAACGCCATAGTTGATATGAGAACAGCCTTTAAAGAGTCTAGAGTCAGCGAAAATTAAGTTTTAAAAAAATTAAAATCAGCATGAAACAAGAAATTATTGAATTAGATCCCCAATGTCAGAGCTCATGCCAAGGCCCTGCTCATGTTAAGGCCCAGCTCCTAAGCATGCCGCGTTCATTAACAGGCATGCTCAAGCTTCTGTATGAGTCCAATTGCATCAAAATCACGGCATGAGCATAAGACAGGTCTTATCATGAGATAGCCAAGCCTTAGGCAGCGCCATGCCTAGCTAGGATGCATTGCTCAATCTGAGGGTAGCTTTGGCTTTGCCTGCTAGGCAAGGCGAGAGCAGCCATGGGCTCTAGATGCTATGCATGGCTGCGGTAGAGGGGATTAGTTGGTGCCTACGTTCCAAGTAGTGGAGGACTTTTCGTAGGCGCTAATGGCGTCAGAATGCTCTAAAGTAAGATCAATGTTGTCGAGGCCATTTAAGAGGCAGTTGCGATAGAAGGGCTCTAAATCAAAGCTATAGCGCTTATCACCGCACTGTACATACATCTCTTCAAGGCTGATGGTGACGCTAGCACCTGCGTTTTGCTCAAGATAAGTGATGAGCTCGTTGACCTCTTCACCCTTGAGCTTGACGGTCAGTAATCCATTGCCTAAAGCGTTTTTGTTGAAGATATTAGCAAAGGATGGAGCAATCACCGCTCTAAAGCCAAAATCAGTTAAAGCCCATGGGGCATGCTCACGCGAAGAGCCATTACCAAAGTTATCTTGAGCTACGAGTACTGAGGCTCCTTGATACTCTTTCTTGTTGAGATTGAAATCAGGATTTAACTGAGTCTCGGCATCATCAAGGTAGCGCCAATCATGAAAGGCATGCTTGCCAAAGCCTTTTCGCGTAGTAGCGAGCAAGAACTGCTTTGGGATGATCTGATCAGTGTCGATATTAGCTGAGTTTAATGGCACAGCAACACCAGTATGAACGGTAAACTTTTCCATGGATAAAACCTCAAACTTAAGGTGCACATCAAAGATGCTCTAGGCATTGACTGACTCATGGTCGCATCATTGACTGTATTGTCTTGCGCATCATTGATTGGATCATGCTCTAAGCATTGACTGCATTGTCTTGCGCACCCTGTTGCTGTTACTTACTTGTCGTCGTGGTCGATGAAGTCACGTACATCGCACAGACAGCCCTTGATAGCACAGGCAGCTACTGACGCTGGGCTCATCAAATGAGTACGCGCACCCTTGCCTTGTCTGCCCACAAAGTTGCGGTTTGAAGAGGAGGCTACGCGCTGACCTGACTCAGCCTTGTCATCATTCATAGCAAGACACATGGAACAACCAGGCAGACGCCACTCAAAGCCAGCATCAATAAAGATCTTATCTAAGCCCTCACGCTCAGCTTGCTCTTTAACCCAAGCAGAACCAGGCACAGCTAAAGCACGTACCCATGGAGCTACTTTGCGGCCTTGCAAGATGCTAGCAGCAGCTCTAAAGTCCTCAATACGGCCATTGGTGCAAGAGCCAATAAATGCTACCTCAATACGAGCACCAGTGACCTTTTTGCCCTCACTAAGTCCGATGTACTCCAGAGCATCTGCAAGTGACTTCTTAATTACAGGATCCTTTTGTGCGTCGATCTTTGGTACTGACTTTGAGACGCCAATTACCTGACCTGGGTTGGTACCGTAAGTAATCTGCGGCTCGATTAAAGCGGCATCAATATCCACTACCTTGTCAAAGACAGCGTCATCATCAGTCTTTAAGGTTTTCCAGTATTCAACGGCCTTATCAAACTCCTCAGCTTGTGGTGCAAACATACGACCACGCAGATACTCAAAGGTCTTCTCATCAGGAGCAATCATGCCCACCGGAGCACCAAACTCGATGGCCATATTAGATAAGGTCATACGGCCTTCCATGGACAAGTTATCAATGGTTGGGCCGCAAAACTCGACTGCGTAACCAGTACCACCTGCAGTTGTGAGCTTGCCGATGATATATAAGATCAGGTCTTTAGCGTAAACACCTTTCTTTAAGCGACCATGGCAGTAGATCTTCATGGTCTTTAACGGTACCTGCTTTAATGTCTGAGTGGCCATAACATGCTCTACCTCAGAGGTACCAATACCAAAAGCTAAAGCACCAAAGGCACCATGAGTAGCAGTATGGCTATCACCACAGACTAAAGTAGTGCCTGGCAAAGTAAAACCAGTTTGTGGGCCAATGATATGTACAATGCCTTGATTAGGATCGCCAAGACCAAAGAACTTCACCCCAAACTTCTGTGTATTGGCCATCAAAGTCTTGATCTGATCCTGTGCCATCGGAGAGCAAGCTTCAATAGTGCTCTCTTGTGTTGAAATATCGTGATCTACAGTGGCCAAAGTCAGATCTGGTCGTCTCATCTGACGATGTGCGATCTCCAAGCCTGAAAACGCCTGAGGTGATGTCACCTCATGCACTAAATGTCTATCGATATAGATAGTTGGACACTCACCTTCTGCTTGATATACCACGTGAGCGTCAAAAACCTTTTGATACAGTGTCTTGCCCATTTGCCTTCTCTTATCTTTGCTAATCTCGTCAAACCATTCCCCACACCATCAGACCATCACACTGCAGCGCCCGCACCGCAAGATTGCAAGATGCAAATTCGTACTGCCCTTGCCATCCATGCTGTTATGGCTGCCCTGTCTGTCCTAGCTAGGCTGACAGTCCTGGCTGCCATCGACAGCATGACTATGAAACAGTACTACGGCGCATTAGCACGTAAGCTTAGGCTACACTGAGATGTGCTTTGCACCTAAGCTTCGTGCCTTTGGTGCATGCAAAGCTGGCCTCTTGTAGCTACTTGCCTATTAGTTCATTGCAAGGAGTTCGGGTGGCTGATGTTTATGGGTTTAATTACAGGGCAGCTACAATGGCTTCGCCCATTTGTTTGGTGGTGACAAAGTCACCTGAACCTGCTAAATCGCAAGTGCGCATGCCTGAGGCAAGCACTTTGGAGACAGCCGCCTCAATGTCTTTAGCTGCAGCTTCTTGCTTTAAGGAATAACGCAGCATCAAGGCAGCTGAGAGGATTTGGGCAATTGGGTTGGCAATACCCTTACCTGCGATATCAGGAGCTGAGCCACCTGCTGGCTCGTATAAGCCAAAGCCACTCTCAGAGAGGCTTGCAGATGAGAGCAGACCCATGGAGCCTGAGACCATGGCAATCTCATCAGAGAGAATGTCGCCAAAGATGTTATTGCACAGCATCACGTCAAACTGATGAGGAGCTTTTACCAGCTGCATCGTGGCGTTATCTACATAGATATGCTCAAGCTCGACCTCAGGGTAGTTTTGATGCACCTCTTCAACAACTTTGCGCCATAAGATGGAGCTACTTAAGACGTTGGCTTTATCTACAGAGGTAACCTTCTTATTGCGTAGCATGGCGCTTTCAAAAGCGGTCTTGGCAATACGCTCGATTTCATAGCGATAGTAGATTTCAGTGTCATAAGCACACTCATCTTTGCCCTCGCCCTCAGTACCTTTTGGCTTGCCAAAGTAGATACCGCCGGTTAACTCACGTACGCACAAGATGTCAAAATGCTTAGCAGCAATGTCAGATCGCAGTGGACTTAAATGCTCTAAGCCCTCAAAGATACGTGCGGGTCTAAAGTTACAAAAGAGCTTAAAGTGCTTTCTCAGTGGTAAGAGTGATCCGCGCTCCGGACGCTCATCTGGAGGCAGTGTCTCCCACTTTGGACCGCCTACTGAGCCAAACAAAATGGCATCAGAGTTTTCGCAGGTTTGCAAAGTATCCTCAGGTAGAGCACAGCCTTGTGCATCAATCGCGGCACCGCCGACATTCTTAAAGGTGTAGTTAAGAGTAAAACCATGCTTGGCACTTACTGCATCTAACACCTTGATGGCCTCTGCCATCACCTCTGGACCAATGCCATCACCTGGCAAAACTGCAATCTTGTATTCCATTTATAACCCTTGTTTTCTAAATTCGGCATCATGCTCCACGCTCATGCATGCACATGTGCATGTGTAGATGCATGCGCATCTACATCAGCATTTGCTTTTGCATATACATGTGCTTATGCATACGCATCTGCAGACGTCTTTGCGCCCCATTGCCAGAGCTTGCGCATAAGCAACTCAACATCGACTCTTAAGCGTTAGTACTAGCCATGGCTTCTGCCATCAATGACGGGCAAGCGATCATTACTAAATGCTTGCGCTTTGGCGGAGTACATGGCCGTTGCAAGCCATCATGCCTAGTACGAGGCATGCAATAGCGCTTGTTTTGATGCGTCATGCTTATATCTTTCTGATGCGTAAGACATGCATGCGTGGTAGCAATGCCTCAACATCAAGCTGTAGCGTTAGCCTTGGTAGATGCCGTGGGCGTGTTTAGCGGGTTGATCTAAACGCCCCTCAACACTATGCAGATTGCACAGTGCTGCTTATGAGCAAAATAGCTCATAAAGACCAGGTGTCTTGGTAAGAGCCTGGGACTTGGCTAAGTTGGGTTAAAGGTTAGCTAAGCTGATGTTGAGTCAGATGCCTAAAAAATTCTGTAAATTGCGGCAAAGCTGAGGATGTGTTTTTACCTTTTGCTTTGCCTAAAATTCTGTCTTGGTTAGTTTGCCGCGCCTCAACAAATGTTCTTAAAAGGCCAACGGCAATGCTCTATTTATATCTGGCCACGCACCAATGAGGCAGCTTTAGCCTCCACTGCTGCGATAGCCCCTTGAGAGTCTGGGTCAGCTGGCATGCCGTTGTGCGATGCTGCCTTTTCAAGCTCAATAATCTGAGCGCGATAGATGGCATTGCATGCATTAACTAAAGCTAAAGCTGAAGACTCGATAACGTCAGTGGATAAACCGCGACCGTGGTATTTGCGGCCTTTATACATCACATCGACATCGACCTTACCTTGGGCATTCATACCGCCTGAAGTAGCAGATAAGTTATAGTCGACAAGCTTGCAATCAATACGAGTCAAACGTGTAATGCAGTTAAATACGGCATCGACTGGACCATCGCCGGTACCAGAATCGATAAAGTACTCATCACCGATCTTCATACGTACTGAAGCAGTTGGGATGGTGCCAGAGCCTCCACAAATTACGTTGAGGTTTTCAAGAGTAAACTGAGTCTTGTCCTCCATAGTCTGGCTAAAGAACAACAAGGACTCTAAGTCGTAATCAAAAACCTCACCTTTCTTATCTGCAAGCTCTAAGAAGCGGCTATATACATCATCTAAGTTAAAGCTATCATCTGCATAACCAAGCGCATTTAAGCGTGACTTAATCATGTGTCGACCAGAACGGGCTGTCATGTGCAGATTGTTCTCTTTAAAGCCCACGCTCTCTGGGGTGATGATTTCGTAAGTGCTGCGATTTTTTAACACGCCATCTTGGTGAATGCCGGAGCTATGTGCAAAGGCATTAGAGCCTACGATAGCCTTGTGTGGCGGTACCTTCTCATTGCAAATACCTGCAACCATTTGAGAGGCTCGTGCAATGTTAGTTGGCACAATATTGGTGTACAGGCCGTTAAACAGAGTCTTACGAGTACGCAGCGCCATGGCCACTTCCTCTAAGCTGCAGTTACCTGCTCTCTCGCCTAAGCCGTTAACACATACCTCAACCTGACGAGCACCGTTTTGCACGGCAACTAAGCTATTGCCAGTGGCCATACCTAAATCGTTATGGCAGTGCACTGAGATGACCGCCTGATCGATATTCGGTACGCGGTTAAACAAAGTAGCGATGATGTTGCCAAACTCGCTTGGTATGGTATAGCCCACGGTATCAGGGATATTTACGGTTTTTGCACCTGCTTTAATGGCGTGTTCGACCATACGGCAGAGATTGTCTATCGGAGTACGACCTGCATCCTCACAAGAGAACTCCACATCATCGGTGTATTGACGCGCATGTTTAATGGCATGCTCAGCCATGCCTAAGATGTCATCAAAGCTCTTACGTAACTTGTCTTGCACATGTACATCAGAAGTTGCAATGAAGGTATGGATTCTAAAACGCTCACAAGAGCTTAATGCCTCCTTCACAGCATCAATATCACGCTCTACTGCACGAGAAAGACCGCATGGAATAGCGTTTTTGAGGTTTTGGCCGATAAGCTTAACCGAGGAGAAGTCACCTGGGGATGACACAGGAAAACCTGCTTCAATGACATCAACACCTAACTGCTCAAGCATGAGAGCAATCTGCAACTTCTGACGCTCATTTAATGACTGCTGCAGGGCTTGTTCGCCATCTCTTAAGGTGGTGTCAAAAATAATCACTCGATTGTTATCGACCTTATCCATAAGCTTTCCTTGGATGCCTGATTGCTACTTATCTAAACCAACTCATATCTTGACAACTAAGCGACCTAAACAAGGCCGCAGCCATCGATTGCAACGCGTGAAACGCTCAACGTGTTACACAATCGACATGCTAAACAAGCAACGCGCTCGACGCGTAAAACGCTCTTTTTTTGCCGATTTGTCTCTTAAGTTGGTGGTGTGTATATTGTGGTTAATGGGAATAAAAAAGGGGCCTAGTTTTTTTACTACCAGGCCCCTCTTTTGTTTTAAAAAGGTATGACAGATCGAGTCACTCAGAAGCCTGGCAACTTAAGTAGAATAAGTCGAATAAGGGAAATGATTGCGATCATGTCTACACCTTTTAGTTAAGTGCTCACCTTAATGAAACTAAGCACGCTTCTTTGAGAAATCCGGCTTTGAAGAACTACTACCTTTTATGTTACATGCTCATAAAGGCTGTGCTTAATACTCTTATCTAGATGGCCTTAACCACTTTTTTGTAATTGATTGATGTATTGAGTTTAACCTGACCATTTTGGCAAGCTCAATCCTCTTACTTGTCAAATACGCAGTTTGCACACTTTAGAAACATAATTTGTACTGCTTGCACTTAAACAGTCACGACTTTGCACCGCCACGACACACAAAAGTAATCCTCAAAAACCTTTTTGACCTCATTGTCACTTAGAAAATTGCAATAGTCACCCTTCTTTCAATTGCACCTTAACCCAACGCAAGGCAAGGCATAAAAGAAAGGCGAGCGCATTACAAGACTTATCTTGCTTTGCGTTCGCCCTCTATAACAAGCGCCTAACCTAAATAAGAGCGCTTAGTGAATTTGATGAGTAAGTAGCCACTACTCTGCTGCGGTTGGGTTGGTCAGCCTAAGCATGGAGTCGTCGATGATTTCCTTACGGGTAACAGGACGACCTAACTTATTACTTAAGTAAATGCCCTGAGCAATCAACATACAGCATAAAGATGAGTCGATATTGTTGCGCAGACGGACATTCATACCATCTTTTTGGTTTTCGATGGCATGGATCATTTCCTTTAAATGCTCGATGAAGTAGAAGTATGAGTAGTTATCATCGGTAACCCCCTCATAATCATTTTGAGCATAACGTTCCATGGTCTCTGGGCTTTCTAAGGTAAAGACATCATTTACAGCACGGAATGAACTTGGCTTGATACCAGGGTTAATTTCAACACCGCCATGAGTCTGAATGCCTAAGGTATGACCATTAGTGCCTACAATATGTACATAGGCTGACTGAGCTGGGTTAACGCTGTTAGAGACTAAGATAGTTGCAGTAGCACCAGACTCGAAAGTCACAATACCCTGAGCAGTATCATCTACCTCAATATATGGATGGTTAACGTTACGCCAGATACCGTAGACGCTCTCAACACGACCCATGAAGTAGCTAAGCAAATCGAGCTCATGTACAGCTTGGTTCACTAACACGCCACCGCCTTCTTCTGCCCAGGTACCACGCCATTCATTGGAACGATAGTAAGCCTCATCACGCCAGGCTTGCACATTTACAATACCAAAGGCTGGCTCAATACGGCCATCTTCAATAGCATTACGAATACGCTCGCACGGACGGAAGAAACGGCTTTGAGAGATAACGGAAACTAAAGCACCAGAACGCTCAGACTCTTCTTTTAAATAAGCTGCCTTTGCAAGAGAAATATCAATTGGCTTTTCGATAATGCAGTGAATGCCGCGCTGTACAGCGTGGAAGGCATTATCAACGTGAGTCTTGTGTGGAGTAGTGATATAGACCAGATCAGGCTTTACCGTATCTAACATAGCAGGAACGCTATCAAATACGGTCTCTTCTAACACCGCCGGCGCAACTCCCTCACGTCCGCTAAAGGAGCTTAAAAAGAGCATAGCCTTTTCGATGTTGTGGTTACATACACCAGCTAGCTCTTGTCCACAGGCTAAGATAGCCTCAACGTGTTGCCTAGCAATGTTGCCAGTGCCAATTACAGCAATTCGTAACTTACCCATTGTCAACCTTAAAACAGTGATGAATAAAGCATGCTACAAAATAAATAAACCCAAGCTGAAAATGACGAGCTACCTGCATGCCCCATCCTCTGTAGCGCCATTAACTAACAGCGTCAAAGCGACAGATCCAAAAGCAAGACAACTAAAAATTCCAAGCACGGGTCGATTGCATTTGCCATTGAGTACAAGCTTGTAAATGCTAATGTACATTGGCAAATGTTCTACCAAAAGCACAGACATTGGCTTTACAAACAGCAAGCTAAAAAGATTGGACGCCAACCTTCTTAAGAGTCTTTTATATGTAGCCAAATGCCTCAAGATCAAGACTAAGGCAGCTTAGTAGGAAATACCTAGCTTCAAACTGTGCCTATTCCTTAGACTGCACTTTAGGCATAAGTTTTCCTAAAGATCTAAGAAATTTGGCAAATTAGGATCCTGATCATGCATATGATACTTGATCCTTGCCTTTGATTTATAACTTTGTATCTAGCTAAAGCACGAAAAAATTGCCCAATCAAGCTTACAAGAACTTCAACAACCACCGCATCAATATCCTTAAGAAGTTCATCGCCTCAATTAGCAAGAGATCACCACAAACAACAAAGCAATTATGCCCCGTGACAACAGTTATCTGTAGCACCTGCAAATCGGCTCTATACCTGCATGATTATATTAATCGCGTCGTCTCGCGCCGCACGTTGAAGCATTCATTTGCCATTACATAAGATCACCGCCAATCGGATCAATTTGCGCAATTAACAGATCATCATTCTGATGTGCATTAAGTAGCTCCTCATCCCCTCGCATTGACTGTAAGACGTGGCCTCTGTTGCAGGCACAATCGTCTCGTACCACTTGGATTTGGCCTGATCCACTAGCTGCAAAGTGCTAGCTGTGCACAGTCAGCTAGCTGTGCTTAGTTCGATCGCTGTGAGGTGCTACTGTGTCATGTGTGCAAGGTCTTGAGATGTTGAAATTTGGTCTATGATGCGCTCCATGAGTGTCCATCTATAGTCTCAAGAGGCAATTTAGTGCACTGATGTGAAACAAAAATCAAAAAATAACACGATCAATGCCTCTATTTTGTACATAAATTCTTTTTTTTCGCCATGTTGTATCTACAAAGTGCATTACAATTACCAAGCTAGCCTATCACTTAATGATCTGGCTAAACATTTATGCACTTTACTTAGCTCCGATGATTACTTGATGCGAGCAGTTAATCACGGCTCCTAACTTCTATTCACATACCATGTGCGTGGCTTTGCAATTAAACATAGCCTCTTTGGTGCTAAGTATTTAGTTCTATCTACAGGAACTACTTTTATGAGCCTTATTCAGCAAGCTTTATCAAAGAAGGCACTAAGCGGTGTAGCTATCGCTACTGTATTACTGCTTGGTAGCGTTTTTAATGTATCTTCAGCCTATTCTCTTGGTGGCCCACGTTACTCAGGTGTATCTGAGCGTGATCTTGAAAAGAAACAACAAGCTGAAGAAATTAAGGCTCAAGAAGAAGTAAAGATTAGCGATATTGAAAAGACAGCTAAGGAAAAGGAAGCTGAGGAGATCAAAGCTTTATTAGCTGCCAACAAAACTCCTATGCTGCTCTATGGCGATCAGAAGTTAACTCGCTTCTTAGGCTGCCTCAACTGTACTCCTGACTACTATATTT
This sequence comes from uncultured Anaerobiospirillum sp., assembly GCF_902485895.1. NCBI lineage: Bacteria > Pseudomonadati > Pseudomonadota > Gammaproteobacteria > Aeromonadales > Succinivibrionaceae > Anaerobiospirillum > uncultured Anaerobiospirillum sp. The sequence goes on from NZ_CABTML010000079.1 coordinate 10,066, forward strand.
CTATTTGGAATACTGAAAGTCCATTTGGCTCTCCAACTGGTCATATCAGCATTTGGAATAGTAACACCGAGTACGGCTCCATTGTCTCAAAGATCAGTCCTTGGAATAAGTACTCCTCAAATCCACCAGCTATTATTGATCCAGCAGGTAAACTCTATGGCTTCTTAACCGCCAATACCTCGATTGACAATCGCTTTATGAATAACTTTGCTGAGCACCTTTACTACAGCCACGACTCCATCCGTCTTGATCCAAACAAATGGTTCAAGCGTTTCTTTGCCATGGAGAGCATCAAGAAAGTCGGCACCATTTCTCTTGAAGAGCTTGAGGCTATGCCAAAGCCTGTTAAAGAAGAGGACATGTTAGAGCCAGCTCCACAGCAGCCTACCCGCGCCGATGGCATCAGCGGCCATGACGTTAAGTCCTTATTTAACTAAGAGTAAAAAGCTAACGCTTACTCTTTAGGCCCGTACTTTTGCCGCTAACTCGGCTCCTCTCTTTTAAAAAGGCAGCTTTAAGCTGCCTTTTGTCGTTCTAGACCACGACAAAAACATCCTCGACTGCCGCTCGCGCCATCGTGTACTTCACCAACTCGCGCTTGTTTTGTCCATCCCCGCTAGCGCTTGTTTTGTCCTTGCCCACTAGCTCTTATATTGTCATTCCACTTGCTCTTATATTGTCATTCGCCCGCTCGCAAGATCATGCTGCCTGTATAGAGCTTTCTTTCACATATTCTGAGATTTCAAAACAGCACTCTTATCTTATTTTCGTAAGGAGTAATTAACAGTGGGCGACTGGCCAATTACTGTTGCTAGTGCTATTTCAATGGCGAAGCAATGACCTTGCTCTAGGCGCAAAAGCAACCTTGCTGCATTTTGGATGATGGGAGTGCTACAGTTTTGGTTGCTATTGCATGATTCTTTTATTGCAGTACGGCTGCTTTATGCGTGCAAAACCATCATAAATTGGTGCGCTGTGATGACTTGCTTGGGCGTTGCTAGATACAATTTTAGTTTTTGTGTATGTATAGTGCACAAAATAGATGCAAAGGCAGGTTCATTTTTGTGAAAGTAAATTTTGACGCATCTTTATAGAGCATGAGTGCTTTTTGCTTCATTTTTGTTACTACAATCAAAACACGCTCTGAGCAAAAGTTCATAGCTGTAGATGCTTCAAGGTCTTCCTAAGCGAAGCTATCTATACCTCTTGCTATGAGTGCTCAGCTCCTTTTACCCACACTGAACTTAAAACTATTTAACGAATCACTACTCAATTTATTTTTCTTTTAGTAGTAGTGATTGAAGCTAGAGACTGAACCATATCGCTAGCTTTGGTTAATCTTGCTGCATAGACCTTATGCAAAGAGATTTAGTTTTAGAACAGTCAAGAGCTTAAGACATTTCGTTTGAGCGTTGATTTTCAACTACAACCCGCCGCAAGGCCGAGGCTTATATGACAAATACTAATTACGCCTCCTGCACTAAAGCAGCCTTGCATCAGACCAAGCGAATGCATCGCACATTTAAAGAATGGATGTGTAATCGCAATAAAGGTCAGATGCAAGCTAAGCATATGCAGGAGCAATTTGGAGGCTTCTATGCATAACTTAGCTAAATTGAGCGCATTTTTCGGCAAAACCTTTGCTTTTTGGGTAATTGCCGCCGCAATTATTGCTTTCTACTTCCCAGAGAACTTCAAGATTCTTGCTCCATACATTAGCATTCTGCTCGGTATTGTAATGTTTGGCATGGGTCTTACCCTTCGTGCAAAAGACTTCTCAGAAGTGATTAAGCGTCCTATTGATGTCATTATTGGCATTGTAGGTCAGTTTGCGATTATGCCTCTTTTAGCTTATGCCTTATGCATCATTTTAAACCTCTCTCCTGAGGTCTCCGTTGGTGTCATATTAGTCGGCTGCTGCCCAGGCGGTACTGCCTCAAACGTCATGACTTTCTTAAGCCGTGGTGATGTTCCTTTATCCGTAACCATCTCTGCTTGCACCACAGTGCTTGCTCCGGTGGTCACCCCAACACTCATTTACTTCTTTGCAGATCAGTGGGTCACCGTAGATCCAATGGCAATGTTCATGACCATCGTTAAGATGATGGTGCTGCCTATTGTCGCCGGTGTTTTAGTTAACACCTTCTTTGGCAAACACGTGCAAAGCGCACTGCCAGCTCTGCCATTGATCTCAGTATTTGCTATTGTCGCTATCGTTTGCTCAGTGGTTGCTGTAAGCCACGATCAAATCGCTAGAACTGGTCTTATCATTTTCGCAGTAGTAGTACTGCACAATGTTTTAGGTCTTGCATTAGGCTATGGTCTGGCCAAGCTCTTCAAGATGGATTTAAAGAAGAGCAAGGCTATGTCTATTGAAGTCGGTATGCAAAACTCAGCCTTGGGTGTAGCCTTAGCCATGGCTCATTTCAATCCTTTATCTGCAGTGCCTTCAGCCATCTTCTCAGTATGGCACAACATTTCAGGCCCAATCTTGGCAACCATCTTTGCCAATATGGCAGATGAGGATGAAAAGCAAGCTAAGAGCTCTAACAAGACTCAAGAACAATCAAACAACAGCGCTAACTTAACTGAGGTATCAAACGCCTAATTAACACTCACGGAAGTAAGCAAACAAAGCCAAAGCTGCACCAAGCAAGCTGCCTAATGTATGCAGTAATGCTTGAAAGCATTCAAGATCAGCGCATGCTTAACCTCAAAAGGAATCGCTCAATCTTGAGGCCATAGCCATATACAAGCTATGGCAGCTTATATAGATGCAAGCTTTGTCTTCTAGCGCATCGCGATTGACCTCATGCCCATAAATTTATGGCTAGAGAGTTCTACAGGTTCTTTGCATTTAATAGTGCAAATACTCAATCAAAGCGATGTTACTGATGCTTTACATTCCATACCGCATTAGCTTGATGGTAACAGCCATTAAGCTCAACGCAACTTACCAAGTGTTTCGTTATTTAGGCTCTGACGCACCTTTTGAAGAAATACCTTTCAAGGCTCTAGCTTTTGCTCTACCCGAGTTTTAAGGTTTGCCTTGCTTCTTTTTAAGGTTATATTTGATTACCGTCATCAAGTACCCAAGCGTGCTTAAACCTAAGCCCCAAGCGTACTTATAGTTAAGCGTTAAGAGTACCAATTTATAGCAATAAGAAGTAAACAGCCACTACCCCATCTAAGATATAGAGCATGGCTATGCATACATATACCATCATGCATGGCCTAACAGAGCACAACGACATTCTCTAAACTCTATAGCTTTATGTTCAACAGCATTAACTTTGAGCATGGCATTGGCAACACAGTTTTTGCCAGCTCTCAGGCTTGATTTGATGCTGGGCTTTAATTACTTTTTACTGCCAACGAACAGCGTTAACATCCGCTTAAGAGGCTACAGCCTTAATTAAGCCCGGTGCTTTAAATCGTAGAGCACCAACCGCGATATACAGTGTTAAAGCGAGTAACATCGCTCTGCTGCAGTCATAAAAGATCATGGCGCAGCGCGTTTATACAAGTTATATTTTTAGCCAAGGCCCATGCCTTGGCCGTATGTACAGATTTTTTGCAGCCACTTAGTGCTCTTAGCACAATGCATAAGAAGGCACTCAGTCCTTTTAGACTAAAGCTTATAGCTCTCAAAGAGCCAAGCTTAGTCACATAGCACTTATAAGCCATGGGGCTTTGAGGTGGCTCATGACAGATTTTTATTAAATTGCAAACCGCAGAAATGTCACTGTCCTTAAGTTACTAGGATGGATAAGACAACAAGGCGTTAGCATCAACTTAGACAAAACTAAGCGCACGAAGAGGGCATTGTTATTTGCCTTGGCGCTGTAAATCTTTGTTAGGTGTGTACTAACGCTAAAGTTGCCTTTGGACTTTCAGGTTTCTTGGAGTAGATAATGAGTTTAAATAACACCCCAACCAAATACATCTGGTTTAATGGCAAATTAGTTGAGCATGCTGATGCTAAAGTTCATGTTCTGACCCATGCCCTGCACTACGGCACTGCCGTGTTTGAGGGTATTAGAGCTTACTCTACTCCAAAGGGCCCTTGCATTTTCCGTCTTGACGAGCACATTGATCGTCTCTTTAACAGCGCTAAAATCTATCGCTTCCCAATTCCTTACACCAAAGAAGAAATCAAGCAGGCTTGCTGCTCTGTAATTACCGACAACGGCCTTGAGTCTGGCTACATCCGCCCATTAGTTTTCTTAGGCGAGATTGGTCTGGGTGTTCGTATTCCTGAGGGTGCTGTAGCCTCAGCTATGGTTGCAGCAATGCCATGGGGCGCATACTTAGGCGAAGAGGGTTTACAAAAGGGTGTTAAGGTAGGCGTTTCTTCTTGGAACCGTTTAGCTGCCAACACCATTCCAACAGAGGCTAAGGCTGCAGGTAACTACTTAAGCTCAGTGCTCATCTCCAACGAGGCACACCAAAACGGCTACGTTGAGGCAATTGCTTTAGATACTGATGGCTTTATCTCCGAAGGCTCTGGTGAAAACGTATTCTTTGTAAAGAACGGCGCATTATTCACCGCCCCATTCACCAATGGCCTGCTCCCAGGTATTACCCGTCACTCCATCATCACCATTGCCAAGGATTTAGGTATCCCTGTTTACGAGCAGAAGATGCAGCGTGAGATGTGCTACTTAGCTGATGAAGCTTTCTTCACCGGTACTGCAGCTGAAATCACTCCAATTGCATCTATTGATGGTATCGACGTTGGCCCAGGTCACCGTGGTCCAATCACCAAGCAGATTCAGGACGCATTCTTTGCCTTAGTTAAGGGCGAGTCTGAGGACAAGTACGGCTGGCTCACTCCAGTTAAGTCCTAAAAGGCGTCATACAAACCACCACTAGACGAGTTCTACCAAACTTAAGCTTCGTCGCTTATTTATAACCTCACGCAAACCATTTGGTGACGTGAGGTTTATAGCTCATAGATGTTGTACTCCTTTGCAATTTAAAGGCGATCGGTTTATAGCACGTAAGAGTTTTGAGTATATGCAGCTTATGAGCTGCGCTTTTAGGTGGTTAGATTCTGTTTGCAGGGGCTATTAGCCCCTTTAGCGTTTATTTACCTTAGCAGCAAGATCTGTCCTGCTAAGTTCAGTGCTGATGGTGTTTGATATTTCGGCACTGCAAGGAGATGAAATCCATGGCGGAATTACGTTCCTCAGTTACTTACAAGACCAAGAAGATGGCCGGTGCCCGTGCACTGTGGAAAGCCACTGGTATGAAGGATGAGGACTTTGGCAAGCCTATCGTGGCTATTGCCAACTCTTTTACTCAGTTTGTTCCTGGCCACGTACACTTAAAAGATATTGGCCAGATGGTAGCTCAGGCTGTTTATGAGGCCGGTGGTATTGCTCGTGAGTTTAATACCATTGCAGTAGATGATGGTATTGCTATGGGTCACTCTGGCATGCTCTACTCCCTGCCAAGCCGAGAGATCATTGCCGATAGCGTTGAGTACATGTGTAATGCACACAAGGCCGATGCGCTTATCTGTATCTCCAACTGCGACAAGGTTACCCCTGGCATGCTCATGGCTGCCATGCGTCTTAACATCCCAACCATCTTTGTCTCTGGCGGCCCAATGGAAGCAGGCAAGATCGAGGGCAAGCATAAACTTGATCTCGTTGATGCCATGGTGGTATCAGCTGATCCAAATGTATCTGATGAAGAGATTCAGGAAGTTGAGAGCGTTGCCTGCCCAACTTGCGGCTCTTGCTCAGGTATGTTTACCGCTAACTCCATGAACTGCTTAACCGAAGCTTTAGGTTTAGCTCTCCCTGGTAACGGCACTATCGTCGCAACCCATGCACAGCGTAAAGAGCTCTTCTTAAAGGCTGGTAAGATCATCGTTGATCTGGCTAAGCGCTACTACGAGGGCGAGGATGACAAGGTACTGCCACGCTCTATCGCAACCAAGGCTGCCTTTGAAAACGCCATGACCTTAGATATCGCCATGGGCGGTTCAACTAACACTGTACTGCACTTACTTGCTGTAGCTTGTGAGGCTGGTGTTGACTTCACCATGCAGGACATCGACCGCTTAAGCCGTAAGGTTCCTCATATCTGTAAGGTAGCCCCATCTACTCACGAATACCATATCGAAGATGTGCACCGCGCTGGCGGCATTATGGCCATCTTAAATCAGCTCAAAAAGGCTGACTTACTGCACCTAGATTGTCGCAATGTACTGCAGATGAGTTTAGGTGAGGAGCTTGAGTCCTACTGCGTTGAAAACAACGCCTCTGATGAGGTTAAGAAGTTCTTCTTAGCCGCCCCTGGTGGTAAGCGCACTATTGAGGCTTTCTCACAGGATAACTACTATCAAGAACCTGATAGCGATCGTGCCTCTGGCTGTATCCGCGATAAAGAGCATGCCTACTCACAAGACGGCGGTCTTGCGGTGTTATACGGTAACTTAGCTTTAGATGGCTGTATCGTAAAGACTGCAGGCGTGGATAGCTCTGCATTGAAGTTTGTAGGCCCTGCTATCGTCTATGAGTCACAAGAAGATGCTGTTGAAGGCATTTTAGGCGGTGAGGTTAAGGCTGGCCATGTCGTTATCATTCGTTACGAAGGTCCAAAGGGCGGCCCTGGCATGCAAGAGATGCTCTACCCAACCTCTTACTTAAAGTCCATGGGTCTTGGTAAGTCTTGTGCCTTAATTACTGATGGTCGCTTCTCAGGCGGTACCTCAGGCCTGTCTATTGGTCACGTCTCTCCAGAGGCTGCCAATGGCGGTAATATTGCCCTCATCCGCAACGGTGACATGGTAAAGATTGATATTCCAGGTCGTGAGATTTCTGTAAGTCTTGATGAGGCTGAACTTGAAAAGCGCCGTGCTCAAGAAAAGGAGCGTGGTGCTCAAGCCTTTAAGCCACAATCTCGTGTCCGTGAAGTCACCACCGCTCTTAAGACCTACGCCTCCTTAGCCTCCTCAGCTGACAAGGGCGGCGTACGCGATTTAAGCAAGCTTGGCTAATCAAAGCTAAGGACTGATAGCTAACAGCATTCTCTTTCTCAACGCTAAGGCTATCAGTTAACGCACACTTACTAGCTCATACAATAACCTAAACGTATTGATTTCAAAGCCTGACTAAGAGTTATCTTGGTCAGGCTTTTTTCATATTGCAGATACAAAAATGCCCCGCAATTAGTAAGTAATGACGGGGCATTTTGGCGCTGTAAGGTGAGCGCTATATCAGCAGTCAGCGCTTGTTGCTAGCTGCAGCGCACGTTGGTTGCTAGCTGCAGCGTTTGATTTTTTTGCTTGCGTTGTGGTGCTTAGCTTTATCGGTGATCGACCTTGCGAGTCAGATAGTCACCGATGAACTGCACTAACTGCACCATGACAATCAAGATGAGCACGGTGGAGATCATCATATCTAAGCGGAAACGCATGTAACCGTAACGAATGGCCACGTCACCAAGACCACCGCCACCAATGGCACCGGCCATTGCAGAGCAGCCGATGATAACGATTACGGTAATAGTGAAGTTTTGGATAAGCTCTGGTAGCGCCTCAGGCAGTAACACTCGAGTTACGATCTGACGAGGGGTTGCGCCCATGGAGGTTGCAGCCTCGATAAGGCCAGTTGATACAGTTCTTAAAGAGGTCTCAACTAAACGACCAGTAAAAGGAATAGTACCAATCACCAGTGGCACAATCACCGCAGTAGTACCGATGGAGGTGCCCACGATAAACTTGGTGATTGGAGTAATAGCCACCATCAAAATGATGAATGGAATAGAACGCAGTGCATTAACAATGGTGCCGAGAATACGGTAAAACACTAAATTCTCGAAAAAGTAGCCTTTTGAGGTGATGAGCAGTAACACGCCTAAAGGCACACCAAAGATAATGGAGATAGCAGACGATGCGCCTACCATGTATAAAGTTTCCAAGGTGGCATTAGTTAACAGGTCAGCCATCTTGGAGTACTGACCTAAATTAAGCGATGTCAGCAAGCTGCTTACGAGTGTCATAACCTAAAACCTCAACCTTGTGAACACGAGCCTTAAGCTCATCCATAGCGTGCTCGATCTCAGCACGAGAGCCGCATACTTCAACCACCATCAGGCCAAATGGCTCGCTCTTAATATGGTCAATGCTGCCGCCTAAAATGGAAATTTTAACCTTGCAGAGCATGGCAACTTCCACGATCACCGGAGCATCAGCCTTTGGACCTAAGAAGAGCAGCTCGATAACAGCCTTGGCGCCTTCTGAGTACTCAGAAACAATCTCAGTGTGGCGTAAGAGTTCAGGCAGACCACGACGTACTGCAGCAGAAACTAAACGCTTAGTCAGTTTCTCCTTTGGATCGGTAAATAGATCTAAGGTTGTGCCCATCTCAGAGATGACACCACCATCAATCACAGCTACACGATCGCAGCACTCTTTGATAACTTCCATCTGGTGAGTAATGATCACGATGGTTAAGTTGAGCTTGTCACGCAGTTGCTGTAACAGCTTTAAGATGGACATGGTGGTCTTTGGATCTAAAGCTGAGGTAGCCTCATCGCAAAGTAAAACCTTTGGATTGCTAGCTAAAGCTCTAGCGATACCCACACGCTGCTTTTGACCGCCTGAGAGCTGTGCTGGATACATATCAGCCTTATCACCAAGCTCTACTAAGTCTAAAAGCTCTTTGACGCGAGATGCGATCTCTTCTTTAGAGTGATTGCCCTCTAAAGTCAGTGGGAAAGCTACGTTATCGGCCACAGTGGCAGAGGAGAGCAGATTGAAGCTCTGGAAAATCATACCAATCTGACTACGTGCATGACGTAACTTGCCCTCGCTCATGGCAGTCAGATCTTGACCATCAACTATGACCTGACCAGAGCTTGGACGCTCGAGCATATTGATATGACGGATCAGTGTGGACTTACCTGCGCCAGATAGGCCGATCACACCGAAGATCTCGCCACGCTCAATCGAAAGTGTAATACCCTTGAGCGCACGTACCTCTTTTGGAGTACCTGCGTTGTACACCTTCTCGATATTCTTAAGCTCAATCACTTTAAGAACTCTTCCTGTGCAAAAAATTTAACATCGTGCCTGACAGAAGCTAGCACCACAATATCTAACTTGTTTCTCTTTACCACGCTTAAGAGCATGTTCAGATGCTAAAAACAGTGTTAACACTTTGCGTGCTGATTTTGAGCATCGTTCATACTCAACTAAAAGCACCATAGCTGCTGTCATAATCCTAACTAAGAGACAATATTTCTTGAATCTTGCTAGGAGCGTAATCTGTGAACAACTAGCCTAAGAAAACACTTCTAGGAGCTAGTAGTTTTAGCCTCTATCTTGAGTATGTAGCGTGCGCCATGAGGCTCAAAAAGCTAATCTAGCTGAGCACTTAGGCACTTGCATCAGCACAAGAGCATCAAAAGGTCAGTAAGAACTACTCATTAACGTGAGCACCACTGCCTAAAAACAGCTTACAGAGGCCGTTTTTCTTTAATTCTTAGGGGGAGGCTATTTTATCATAAGATTAGATGAACATCACAATTTTGCACCATATGGCTAGCAATTTAGCCCGTTATGTTTTTCCATAGTGCGTTCTGCCACGCTTAGCTATCGTTTAAGCCAAGCTCCCCATATCCAGCCTCAATGAGCGAAACACATCTCCACCATCAACCACCATGCAAATTACCAACAGATTGCATAAAAACAAGACTCTTAGCAGCACACTAGACGCCCGAGCCCCTGGCAATGGCTGTGGATATAGCCATAGCCAATGCAATGGCCGTGGCGTTGCCATATCCATTGCCATAGCGTCATTGCAAATAGCCATGCACATAAATTGAGCACCGCACGCAACCACAATCTGGTCACTGAGCACCTGGTATTGATTAAGAATCAATGCCACTATGCTGCACAGTTGTTAGCTCAAATTGTTGTCTCTTAAGCTGTTTTTGCTAAGAAACATGCCACTTTACTATGCACATTGGCCAAAGTGATGGTCTTAAATTTGAAAATTTTGAAAATACTCTTAACGCTGATCTTGAGGATAAAAGGCCTCATTGCCATTGCTATAAACGGCAAATATATCGACTTTTGACAAGAATATGCGTGGCAATTGCTTGCGTGTGGGCGTTAATTTTGATGTAAGTATTGTTTACTTTGAGGGCATAAGTATTAGGCTTTAGCGCGTTTTGCCTTAGTTTGATGCTAAAATGCATGCAGGTCACAGCATATGTAGTTTGTTTAGATAGCCTAGTTTAGACATCTAATGTCACCCTTTTGCCTTAGACTTAGCGTGCAATGCGATACAAATGGCGTTTTTGCCCATATGATCTGCACTCTACCGTTTAAGTGCTGCGGGTCTATCAGGCCTAGCTACCTATAGACTTTGCTTTCTTGTATCGACTCTTGAGTGAGTCACCGCATCTTTACGCCACATAAAAGCCTCTGACCTAGCGACGGAAGTGCAAAAGCATCGCTAGAGTTAAACTTTACTGTGACCTCCCTTAGTTTTCAGCAAAGCACTGTAAGTTTCAGCATCAGTTGTATCTGTGACCCTTATTTCATAGCAACAAGCGTGACCTTTGTTGCCTATGTTTATTTGATGCCAATGCTAAAAGTGTCTTTGCAACTAGAACCTTGGTAGTAGCTTAGTGTGTATGGTATTTAGCATCTAACACCCTGCGTGAATGCACGAGTTAAGATGTGCCTATCTTATGAGTAGTTACCCTTAAAACCTACACACCGTCATTGCATCATGCTCAAAAATTATGAGCCTAAGAAAGCTCTAAATGATGGCTTTATTAGGCCAATAAAGCTTTGATGCGCAAAAGAAGAGTCCTTGCTGTGAGCACTTGTAAGTCTCATAGCATTAGAGTTTTCAGGACGTAGAAATGTTTGAAGATCAGAGCAACTCAAATATCGATAGCTCCAAACAGGACTTAGCCTCCTCAGATGAAAAAGCGTCTTATGCAAAAGATGCTAGTGAGTCAAATGTGGCTGATGAGTCTGTTAATGCCTCCCCTTCACAGGAGCACTCAGTAGATACCACTGATATCGACATTGACGATCTTGATTTAGAGACCTTAGAGCGTCTTACCAATCCTGAAGCCTCTGACAATGACATCGAATCAGCTATTAAGACCATTGCCTCACACTCTGATGATGCTACCCATAAGACAGCTGACCTGTCCAAAGAAAGCGTAACAAACGATCTTGCCGCTAACGCATCTAACGACATTGCCGCAAGCGCGGCTAGCAATCTTGCTGCAAGCGCGGCTAGCGATCTTGAGTCCGATGCCCCAATAAATCTTGAGGGCAATGAGCAAAGCTCAAGCGACGATGCCATAAGCTTTAGCGTTGATAGCACCAGCAGTGTTGCTGCTACTGAAGATACAGCTGATAACTTAGCTAATTCCGTAGCTAAGAGTAGCTCTAGTAACTCTAATGGCGTGAGCGTTGATATTGAGCTTGAAGATCAGCCACGCATTCAGGTGTTTGATGAAAACGATCATGAGCTCTCACCTGATGACATTAAGTACGATGCTCAGAGTGAAGCAAGTGACGAGAATACCGCCGTATATGGCAAAGATGAGCGCTTTGCAGATGTAAATGCAGAAGAGGCATTTGGCCTAACTTCAGATGAAAATGTTGAGGCCATTATTGCAGCTTTAGAAGAAACTGAAGCTGAAAACAATAGCCTGCAAATGCAAGATCAAAATTCCGCTACTACAGCCACTACAAGTACTGATGCAGCTATGGCCGATGAGAGCTACAGCACCGACAGCGGCGGTTCTGAAAGCTACAGCACCGACAGCTACAGTTCTGAAACTGTCGCCTTGGATGATTCTGCTGCTCAGTCAGTTGCACCTGAGGTTGGACTTGAGGCTATTGCTTCTGAGGATGACGTTGCGGATGCTGCTTTAGAGGACTCTCATGCAGCTGCTGCAGATGAAAGTGCTGATGAGGCAGTTTCTGAGGCTTCATTTGTCTCTGCAGCGACTAATGATGACGATAGCTTCCTATCAGATATTGAAAGTGCACTTGAGGACTCTGAGCTCTTTGAGCAAGAGCTTGCTGAGAGTGTGATGCAAGAGTCTACTCAGGCACATAACTATGGGGTTACAAGCGCCACTTTATCTGACGACTACAAGATCTCCATAGACAATCATGACCACTTGCATGAGGATTATGAAGTTATTAATCCGCATCCTGCTGCACTTGAGTCTGCTGCCGAAGCTGCTCGGCGCTTTAATGCCTTAGCCGATCAGGCCGATGGCATTGAGAGTGTTGAGAGCGAAAACGATTTTTCACAAGCCGTTGAGTTTGATGACTCTGAGCTTGAGCAAGCGGTGCTCGAACAAGAGGCTGCTGACTTAGAAAACTTAAGTAAAGAAGATGCTGCCGCCTATACTGCTGCAAGCAGCGTTAATCATGAATTCCAATCAGACGATGAAGTTGTAATGAACAATAATCTTACCCCATCAGATGCACAACTTACCTCAGAGCAAGACTTACAAGATCAAAAGGTAAGTGATACCACTTCATCAACTGCTAGCGACAGTGCTTCTTATGAAGGCGCTAATCCGCTTAGCAATGCAGATGATAGTAGCTTTAGCTTAGCTACATCCCTTAAAGATGCGCAAATGTCTGCAGCCGATGCTAACAACGAATCTCTAATCTCAGCAAGTAAGACTCAAGATAGCACTGAGAGCCAAGCTGATGTTTCTAGCGAGTCAAGAAAGAGTGAAACTAACGCTGCTGACGGTGCAAAGGAGTCTGATTCAGACAATCCTTTTGCTAATCTTGAGCACTTTGATGAGCAAGAAGATGATTCTCTTGACTCAGATCTTGCTGCCCAAATGGCTGCCGCTCAAGAGGCCATGTCACAGCAGCTTGCAAAGGAAGCTGCCGAACAAGATATCAAGTTAGTCAGTGCCGACAAGTTCCGTAATGACGAAGTCTCCATCATGTCTGATGCCATGATGATGTCTAATGAAGGCCATACTGCTATTCAAGGTCTTGAAAAGCGTCAGCAGCCACCTCAGCTGCCACGTAAGAACAGCTATATCACTGGCCTTTCTGATGATGAGCTAGAGATGATTCGTCGCATCAAAGAGATGAACAGCTCCAAAGGCTCTAAGAACAAGCCTGCGCAAGGTTATGCCATGTCAAGCGACGGTGAAGAGCACTCTACTGTCCTCTATGGCAATGCCGCACAAGCAGCATCTGAGCGTATCTCTCAAGAGGCTGCATCTGAGCGTATCTCACAAGAAGCCGCATCTGAGCGATTGAACCAAGCAAGTGCTGAGTCTTCACAAAACTATGACGATAGCTTAAGCGGTGTTGCTGCGCCTATTACTCGTGATAGTTCTTTTGCCTCTCAGGACGATAATGCTCAGAACTATGCTTACAATGACGGTACTGTACAAAGCGCTGATCATTACGATGAGTTTAGCCCTCAGGACGGCACATACGCTAATAACGACGTTTATAACGAACAGCAAAACGTAGCTAACAATGGCTTTAATGGCTCTGACAATGGCCAAAATCCGTACTCGTACAATGAGTATGATGAGAACGAAGTCCAGGCAATGCCTGCACAAAGAGCTCAAGAAGAAGTTGATGATGGCCCGGTTTACTATGTAGGACCTAAAACTGAGCGTGTAGTTGAAGAACAGCCACGTGATGAGGACAACATCTACGTTGGTACCTACGCTGACCGTATTGCTAAGCAAAAAGAGGCTGCTCAATCAGCTCGTCAAGCCGCTGCTTATCAAGCTCAAGACAATATGGGTTCTATGTCTGTACAAGACAATAACTCTCTTGCTGATGAGACTTTTGCAGCTGCACAAAACGGCAATAATTATGTAATTCCAGGCAATCAAGAGCCTCAGTACTATGTAGGTCCATCTAATCCTCCTGTTGAGGAGCCAAGCTCCTTTGGTGAGTATGAGCCAAGTCCATATATCACTCCAGGTGTTAGAACTCCTGAGGAATTAGCTGCAGAAGCCGCTGCTCGTGAGGCAGCCATGCAAGCACATGCTCAAGAGCAAGCCCGTATTGCAAAAGAGCAGCGCCGTGAGCAAGAAGCTGCACGTATGGCCGCCTTAGCTGCAAATAGCGTTGATGAGTCTGATTTAGCTGTTCCTGCGGGCATGGGCGATGGCGGTGCTCTAAGCATGCAAAGCGCCTCAAATGATCAATACGCAGGTGAGCCTTACGATGATGGCCCTCGTTACTACGTTGGACCAAAAGAGCCAAGCCGTCCAATGCAAGAGGCTCAAAGCGAGGCTCCTATCTATGCTGTTGGCCCTGACCACTCCAATGCAGAGGTTGAGGCTAATATCCAGGCAACACGCTCCAAGCTCTTACATGACCGTGCGCTACCACCGAGCTATCTTGATGATGATTTACAAAACACCCCACCAGTAGCTACAAAGAGTGCTGAGGATATTGCCTATGAAGAGGCTTTAGCCGAGGCTGCGCGTGAGTCTATGGCTGCACCGCATAGCCAAGTCATTGAGAATGCTCGTAAGTTAGCTGCTGAGCAAGAGTCACGTTATGCCACTAAAGAAGATGTTGGAGACGGCCTCTTTGCTCAAGATGCCTACCCTGTTAATGGTGAGACCGACGGCACTGATGCACTCAAGGGCTCATCATCTGATGGCTTAGCGTTAGAAAGCTCTTATGCTCGTGCCTCTCTTGAGAATGCCAATGACGAAGAGCTTAAGGCTTTTGAGCGTAATCCTGATGGCTATGAAGAAGATAGCTACGAAACTCGCTCTGATGATACAGATGGCTATGATGATAGCGACTTATCTAAGCGACAAGGCACAATGCGTCGCGATGAGAACGGCACTGCTAACTTTGCAAACTTAAACCTGCAAGAGAATGTAGGTTTAGGTATGACCGTGTTCTTATACTTACGTCAGTTACTCGCTGCCTTCTTTACTCATACCAATCTACCAGTGATTGCGCCAAAGACAGCAGCTAGACTCGGCCCTTGCTACCCAAGCTCCATGCCAGTGCCTTACTTATTTGTAGGTTTACTCTCAGGCTTTGTTGCATCACTTGCTGAATTACTAGTTAATGTTGACACAGTTGGCACTATATCTTTCATAGTGTTCTTGCTCTGCACTGGTCTAACTCCATATCGAGGTATCTACCGCATCATCTCTTATATCAGTAGACGTCGTCATGATGTGGTTATTGTGGCTGCATCTGTGACTGTCCCAATGATTATCTTCATGTGGCTGTCTAACATTCTGATCTTAAGTGTTGATGGTATTGCTGAGGCCACTGCTGCCTATGGCATTGTGGCTATGCTTTCTGCTGCATCTGCAAGTACCTTATCTTGGAACTTGCCTCAAGATCCTATGGACTCTTCAGGCACCATGACCACCAAGGGTCTGCTGTTTGTGATTGTTCTGAGCATCATGGCCTCTTTTGGCATCATGCACTACATCACCGGCCTATCCTTGATTGCACTGTGCGTAGCAATGCGACTCATCTTCGGCATGCTCATCGCTGGTAACAATGGCACCTCCCATCGTTCCTACGTACATGCTCTGCAGCTGCTCACCATGTTCATTCTGCTCTTTGATCTCATCATCTTAAAGAGCCAGGGCTACAACATCCTGAGCGTCTCTTCTTTAGAGTTCATTAACCAGCTTCGTGGTGCAATGTAATTCCACCTCAGGCCATGCAAAGACATGCCATGGCCACTTCAAGCTAGTGCCACCTTGCGGCACTAGCTTGCCACCGTAGATTGCCTGCCTCTCTTGCCACAACATCTCATCAAACAACAGCAAAGCTCTAAAAACGCCCCATCCTTCAACTCCTGCTGTTTACGACTACAGCTATAGACACAGTTAAGACATGCCGTGGAAAAGAAATCCTGTGTTTAGCAAACAGCCAAAAGAAGTCGCCTACCTCATACCAACAGTTCTTGTCACAGTGACGATTTCGATAATTATGGCTTTTCTACCTAATTATTGTCTCTTTTTGCCTTGTATTTTGCTCATAGATAAAATCTGTATGACAACGGTAACGTTAATGACTAAGGTTTTTTGCTTTTGCACGGCAAACGCCTTAAAATCTTGAAGTTCTATGCACTTTGCCATTAAGAGCCTCATTGAATATGAGCACATAGTTATGCGTCTCAAGCTTTGGCCATAAGATCACAGCTCGGCATAGCAAAATGCTTAGTGCCTGCACAGCGATAAGATTACAGCAAGACATAGCATTATGCTCAGTACTTGCACAGCTATAAGATCAGAGCTCTGCATAGCAAAATAGACACAGAATTTAATGCAACAGCTTGATTGTTACTGTTAGAAAGTTTGGCTGCTTTAAGCCAAATTAGCTTGCTCAATAGTCGCTGTTGTTTGTAGTTGGTTAGTTAAGAATCGGAGTTAAAACATGGCTCATGTAGAGAGAATGCAAACTGAGTGTCCGCCGGATGCCCATAAAGTTATCCGTCCACCTGAGAATGAGGTAAAAGCCACCATTTGCGTCAAGCTCAACGACTCCGAAGCTCAGAAATTTGGCGCTGAAGACTTTTGCAATGCTTTAAGCTTAATGAGTGCAAAGCCACTTATTTGCTGCAGCGAAGAACTGCGCAAGACCATTAGCGAGCACAAGGCTGCAGCTGAAATCGAGCCTCAGTACTTAGTTATCGATGGCGAGAAGGCTTATGTAACCTCAGATGACGGATCACAAGGCCCTACCCGCGACTTCATTGATATGACCGCTGATAGCTCTTTATATGCTGACTTCTTAAATCAGCTCAAAAAGGATCAGTTCATCTTAGTTGACTCATACAGCATGCTCATCTGGCGCTCCATCTCCACTGTATATCCATGGGATGGTCTCCTTGCTGGTGACTATGTACGTCAGTACCTCAAGGCTGCAGAGCTTGTTAACGATGAAGATCTCGACCTCTTCTTACAGGTTCGCTATGGCCGCATCGATGGCTTCTCATTAAAGGGTACTCACGCTAACGCCTACCGCTTCTTACAGTTAGAGCGTAAGCTGTTCTTACAATACCCAGATGAGGACGAGGATTAATCCTCAATCACACTGATTATCAACCAACAAGGCCTTGATGGCTTTGTAGGCAAGCACTTAGCCATAGCATCATAATGTCTATGGCACCTGCCGTCGCACCGCTATCAAGCAACCACAAAGTTCTTGATACTTAAACAGCGACGGCTTATTTGTTTATAGGCAGCCTTTTAGCTGCAAGCTCATCGTGAATTACTGCAATAGCATGATCAAATAGGCAATGCTCTCTTTGAGTGCCATAGCAGCATCTACGCTACAAGAATGCACAAAACGTAACTTTGTAAGTTATGCGCCATATAATGGCCCAATGCGTAGAGCAATTTACAGCTAGGATAAGCTTGTGCAAACAACGTAGAGCCAAAATGCACTCGTTGCCACCGCGTACAGCTAAGAATGTTTCTTTGCTAAGACGTATAGCTAAGAATGTCTCTTTGCCACCGCGTATAGCTAAGAGTTTCTCCTTGCCCCAGCGTATAGCTAAGATGAACTCTTGGCCACGATGAATAATAAAAGTCTATGAGTGAGAAAATGTCAGATACATTAGAACTGGCCAAGGAACTGATTTCACGCAAGTCAGTTACCCCAAACGATGAGGGTTGCCAAGACGTACTCGAGAAGATCTTAGGTGATGTGGGTTTCCACTGCAGAACCTTAAGAGAAGGCATGTACCCAACCTTTAACCTGTTGGCTCTGTGTTCTAAAGACGAGAAGGCTAACTTTGTCGGTGATCCTAAGATCTTAAATGGCAAACCAGGCCCATACGATGCAACTGGCATCGTCGCTCCTGGTCCATTCACCATTTTCTTAGGTCACACTGATGTCGTGCCTGCTGGTGATGTTAACGCGTGGAGCAATGATCCTTTTACCCCTGTAGTAAAGGATGGTTTCTTATATGGCCGTGGCGCTGCAGATATGAAGAGCTCAGATGCCGCCATGACTATTGCTCTTAGAAACTTTGTTACTAAGCATCCTGATTTTAAGGGCACCGTTGGCTTGCTAATGACCTCTAACGAAGAGGGTGATGCAGTTGGCGGCATTCCTTTTGTTGCTGAGTGGTTCAAAAAAGAGCGTCTGTACCCTACTTTCTGTATCGTAGGCGAGCCTTCATGCTCGAAGAAGTTTGGTGATACCGTAAAGATCGGTCGTCGTGGCTCTATGACTGCTCATATCACCATCAATGGTAAGCAAGGTCACGTTGCTTATCCTGAGCAGATTGACAATGCCGCCCACAATGGCGCTCGTCTGATCGCAGCATTGCTTGAAAAGCACTTAGATGATGGCAATGAGGATTTCCCACCAACCTCCTTTAACGTTACTAACTTTAACGCTGGTGTTGGTGCAGAGAACGTAGCTCCAGGTACTTGCCAGATCATGTGTAACTGGCGCTTCAATCCACTGCAGACTCCATTAAAGCTGCAGAAGATGGTGGAAAAGACCATGGAGAAGTTACGTATCTACGCTACTGTAAGATACGTCATTAATGGCCTGCCGTTTATCTCTGAGCGCGATGGACAGCTTGTTAAGGCTATCACTGAGTCAGTGAAGGAAAAGACTGGCGTAACTCCAGACATGAATACCTTAGGCGGTACCTCAGATGGTCGCTTCATCGCTCCATTAGGCACTCAGGTAGTAGAGTTTGGTCCGCTCAATGGCACCATCCATCAGGTCAACGAGTGCACTGAAGTTGAGAACCTCGACACCTTAACTGAGATCTACGAAAAGACCTTAGAAAAGCTGCATCTCTAATCACAAGGGCAAGGATCACTAAGGCAATAACCTTTAGCAAGTATGCATCAAAGCAGATTGCTGCTGCATACTGGCTCATAGATCTACAATGCCAAGCCATAAGTATCATCATGCTATCAACGGTGTTCAATCTTGCCGCAACCAACAAAAAGGGGAGCCAATTGCTCCCTTTTTGTTATGTATAAGCGCCATATCAACAGCGCTAGAAATCAATTTTAGGCAATACCAAGAAGATACTGCTCAACGTCTAAAGCTGCTTGACAGCCCTGACCAGCGGCAACAATAGCCTGATGGTACTCAGGGAATGAACAGTCGCCAGCAGCAAATACGCCTGGGCATGAGGTTGCAGTTACTGGAGTCTTGCTCTTGTTAGTGACAATGTAGCCCTTAGAATCAAGATCAATCTGACCCTTGAACACTTCAGTTGCAGGATCATGACCGATAGCTACGAATACGCCATTAAGATCAAGCTTACGCTCTTCACCCTTAACATCTAAGACAATACCATTCAAGAGATCATCACCAACGTACTCTTTAACGTTAGCGTTTAAGATGAGCTCCATCTTGCCTTGTGCGGCTAACTCATTAACACGATCAACTAAAATCTGCTCAGCACGGAAGCCTTCACGACGGTGAATGAGGTATACCTTTGAGCACAGGTTAGCTAAGAATAAAGCCTCAATAAAAGCAACGGAACCGCCACCGATAACAGCAACAGTCTTGTTACGGAAGAACATACCATCGCAAGTAGCGCAAGCAGAGATACCACGTCCTTTAAACTTTGCCTCAGACTCAATATTTAAGTAACGAGCACGTGCGCCGGTAGCAATCACAACTGCTTTAGTTAGGATTTCTTCACCACCAGAAAGCTTTAAGCGCTTAACCTCACTTGAGAAGTCAACCTCTGAAACCACATCAGAAATAGACTTCACACCCAGCTCGTTGACATGCTTAATCATGTTCTGCATGATGTCAAAGCCACTAGGATCACCTAAAGCACCAGGCCAGTTGCCTACCTCAGGGGTTGTAGTGAGCTGACCACCCTCTTCAAAACCCTTAACCATAATAGGATTTAAGGATGCGCGAGCTGCGTAGATAGCAGCAGTACAAGCAGCTGGGCCAGAACCAATCACTACTACATTTGCAATATTATCTTGTGCCATATTTTACTCCTGAGCATGTTGGCTCATTATAGACCATCTGACGAGGCAAAACATGCAGCATTACTAGCTGCATGCCTTAAATCCTAAGCCTAAAGACAAACTCAATTTGTGGCCAAACGGATACACTAATTCTTGGCTTATCTAAAAAGCATTGCACCACATACAAACATGCATCTTCACTTAAGCCATGAGGCACAAGGATCTAATCTAAACTCGCTATAGACTAACAATCATAGATTCACTGTGGCTGACTAAACTGCCTTGCAGTATGCATATGGTTGAAACCATAAAAACACATGTATACAAGTGTATTGTCAGATTAAGGCAAAGTCAGTCAACACGCAACACAAACACACTGTAGTCGCATGATTTTTATCAACACGAATAAGCTATTCTAGCTGCATGTATCAATGCATTGCCATAATGCCATCACGATTACCATGTTTATAAAACATATCCTTAAATATTTCTCGTAATAATCAATTTATGGCCATATAAAGAGCTTAAATCGCAACGAGATCCCATCATTTAACCGAGATAAAAATCGAATCCACAAAACCAAATATCAAAACTCCACAACACAAGTTGCAAAAGGCAATGAGTAAACCGCGTCTAATTTGGCATTGGATATGCTTTTTACTAATTACCCTCAAGATCAGTGTCCATGAGCACTGCTCTTGTGAATGCTTAGGCAACAAGTATTGCCGCTTATAACAAACAGATAAGCATATATCGTATAGCACCAAGCTTACGATACTACGCAGCTACTATGTCTAAGCTGCTCAAAGGAGAGACCATCATGGCATTGTATGTTAATACCAACGTGAGCTCGATTAATGCTCAACGTAAACTCGCTAACTCAACCTTAGCACTTAACACCTCTTATCAGAGACTGTCATCTGGTCTTCGCATCAACAGCTCCAAGGACGACGCAGCTGGTCTGCAGATCTCCGATCGCTTAACTGCCCAGATTAATGGCCTCAACCAGGGTAACCGTAACGCCAATGACGGCATCGCTTTAGCTCAGACCATTGAAGGTGCTCTCGATGAGACCACCAACATGCTCCAGCGCATCCGTACCCTCGCTGTTCAGGCCGCCAACGGTACCAACACTGCTAAGGATCGTCAGGCTCTCCAAGAAGAAGTAAAGGCTCTCTCTCATGAGATCACTCGTATTGCTCAAAAGACCACCTTTGCAGGTGCACAGGTTCTTGATGGCGGTAAGAACGTTGATAACACTCTGATGAGAAAGATTGGTGCAACCGATAACTGGGAATACTTCTTCCAGGTAGGAGCCAACTCCAAGGACGAAATCACTTTAAAATGCGGCGCTTTTACTATGGTCGGCATCATGTGTATGGCTAACGAAGGAAAAGCCGCTAACAAGTTAGCAATTGCAGAAGGTGAGGCTAACGCTGGCAAAAACGACAAATTTGGTCTTGCTGTGAGTGCTGCTGGTGCAGAAGTTTCTACTGCATATTGGGTTGTATCAACTCCTTCTGCTGCTCAGAAGACCCTTGAGTTTATCGATCAATTTATTGAAACCGTTGATTCTAAGCGTGCGGCCCTAGGCGCAATCCAAAATCGTATGGAAAGCACCATCCGCAATCAGAGCTCTATTTCTGAGAATGAATCTGATGCACGCAGCCGTATTCGTGATACCGACTTTGCATCTGAGACTGCAGCTTTAACTCAGAATCAGATCATTCAGCAAGCTTCACAGACTATTCTGACCCAGGCCAACCAGCGTCCAACTGTGGCACTTAACCTCCTTGGCGGCGGTCAATAGTTAAACCAATTTAGTACCTCGATATCTTAAGGCCGCTTTATCTCCTTGTGCGGCCTTATTTGAGGCGAGATTTTATTGAGAGTCCATTTGCAAGCAGCATCTTAAGCTGATGTTTTCAAATGCACTTTTGCAAACAGTATTTGGGAGCTAAGAAGCTATACATCATGGCTCCAAAATTAGATATGAGTAATCGATTATGGCTTTATACGTTAATACCAACGTTAGCTCCATCAATGCACAGC
Organism: uncultured Anaerobiospirillum sp.; assembly: GCF_902485895.1. Taxonomy (NCBI): domain Bacteria; kingdom Pseudomonadati; phylum Pseudomonadota; class Gammaproteobacteria; order Aeromonadales; family Succinivibrionaceae; genus Anaerobiospirillum; species uncultured Anaerobiospirillum sp. The sequence continues at coordinate 32,074 of NZ_CABTML010000079.1, forward strand.
GCAAGTTAGCTAACTCAACTCTCGCCCTGAACACCTCTTATCAGAGACTGTCATCAGGTCTTCGTATCAACAGCTCCAAGGACGACGCAGCAGGTCTGCAGATCTCTGATCGCTTAACAGCCCAGATTAATGGCCTCAACCAAGGCAACCGTAACGCAAACGACGGTATCGCCTTAGCTCAGACCATCGAAGGTGCTCTCGATGAGACCACCAACATGCTGCAGCGCATCCGTACCCTCGCTGTTCAGGCTGCCAACGGTACTAACACAGCCAAAGATCGTCAGGCTCTCCAAGAGGAAGTAAAGTCTCTTTCTCACGAGATCACCCGTATCGCCCAGAAGACCACCTTTGCTGGCGCTACAGTTCTTGATGGCGGTAAAGCTCCAAACAACTTAATGCGTAAAGTTGCAGCTGCTGGTGGTGCTGGTGCACAAGATAAGTACGAATACTTCTTCCAGGTGGGCGCAAATGCCAAGGACGAGATCAGCCTGCAATGCGGTGCTTTTACTATGGAAGGCATAATGAGCATGGCAAACGAAGGCGTTGCTCAAGGTCAACAAATTAAGTTTGCTGGCAATGAGGCTGATGCGGGTAAAAATGACCATTTTGGTCTTGTAATTGAAAACAATAAGAACACAAGTGCATATTGGGTTGTTTCGACTCCTTCAGCAGCGCAGAGAACATTAGCCACCATCGATAAGTTCATTGAAACTGTTGATTCTAAGCGTGCGGCCCTAGGCGCAATCCAAAATCGTATGGAAAGCACCATCCGCAATCAGAGCTCAATTTCTGAGAACGAATCTGATGCCCGCAGCCGTATTCGCGATACTGACTTTGCTCTTGAAACTGCTGCTCTGACACAGAACCAGATCATTCAGCAGGCTTCACAGACAATTCTGACTCAGGCTAACCAACGTCCAACTGTTGCGCTTAACCTTCTCGGTGGTCGATAGGAGATAACAAATGGCACTATATGTTAACACCAACGTTAGCTCCATCAACGCTCAGCGTAAGCTTGCTAACTCCACTTTAGCCTTGAACACCTCTTATCAGAGACTGTCCTCAGGTCTTCGTATCAATAGCTCCAAGGACGACGCTGCAGGTCTTCAGATCTCCGATCGTTTAACAGCCCAGATTAATGGCCTCAACCAGGGTAACCGTAACGCAAACGACGG
>NZ_CABTML010000080.1:0-8456 GCF_902485895.1 uncultured Anaerobiospirillum sp.
ACCGTTAACTTATGAGGCTTGCGTAATAGAAAACTACATGTCCGGATCATGTAGAACCATGGTCAAAATCATATAGCAAAAGCCTTATATAAGCCACTCCCTAAAATCGACCAAGTACCAACAAAAACAAAAACAACTATCTAGCGCCGTTAATTGTCCTCATTGAATAGAGCAGATGTTCCCTTCAAGCAGAGGTAACTAAAGAGCTGTTTATGCTGCAGCGAAGATCTCTGCATTTTGCAAATTTGTGTTTGATCACATGTTTTTTGTCGAGATCGTCACTTGCTTAGTGAAAATTGGGCAGATCACTGACCGTTATGCATGGTGGATCACACTATGTGCGTGATCCGCATCATGTTTGCTTGTGTAAAGTGTGATGTGGGTTTAATTTCTTAGTTGCGGTTTATTGCTGTGTGGTTTTCTGGCTAATCCAGTGTAGTTTTAGTAAAAGGGTGATATAGCTTGCAAAAAATTGCGTTTTTAAAGGCAGGTGATAACTTTTTGCGCTTTAGGATGAATTGGGTTGATTTTGGGTACTTTTGGGTGTGCAAAGCCTTATAGAAAGAGAGTGGGCCAAAATTTTCAAAAATTTTAGCCAAAACAGTCCTTTTTGATGCTCTTGTGATCTGCAATTGAATTTGATTGCGAACATTGCAAATCCTTATCAACAGAAACTTGTCGGGGACTTTTTGCGACATACAATCAAGCCATCGATTGTTTTGGAAAAAAGGGATTTTCTATGAGAAAGGAAGACGTTAAGTTACAAGAGTGCTACAAGCTGTTCATCGGTGGCGAGTGGGTTCCTGCATCTGATGGTGCAACCTTAAAGTCCTACTGTCCAGCTGACGGCTCCGTGCTCGCTTCATTTGCTGATGCTTCAAAAGAGGACGTAGATAAGGCTGTTGCTGCTGCTCGTAAGGCTTTTGAGACTTGGTCCCAGACCTCTCCAAAGGAGAGAGCTTCTGTCTTAAACAAGATCGCTGACATCATTGAAGCCAACAAAGAAGAGCTTGCAATGGTTGAGTCTTTAGACAACGGTAAGCCAATCCGTGAGACCTTAGCCATTGACGTTCCTTACTCTGTAAATCACTTTAGATACTTTGCTGGTGTTATCCTCGCAGAAAGCGGTGAGTCCAACATTCTGGACAACTCTTTCTTATCTGTAACCATGCGTGAGCCTTTAGGCGTCGTAGGCCAGATCGTTCCATGGAACTTCCCATTCTTAATGGCAGCATGGAAGTTAGCTCCGGTGCTTGCAGCAGGTGACTGTACTGTATTCAAGCCATCCTCAACCACCTCATTATCCGTATTACGCCTTGCAGAACTCATCCAGGACGTAATCCCAGCAGGTGTATTTAACGTAGTAACTGGTCGTGGTTCTAAGTCTGGTAACTACATGCTTGAGCATGACGGCTTTGAAAAGCTCGCATTCACTGGCTCAACTGAGATTGGTCGTGACGTCGCTATTGCTGCAGCTAAGAAGCTCATCCCTGCAACTTTAGAGCTCGGTGGTAAGAGCGCTAACATTATCTTTGAAGACTGCCGCATAGAGCAGGCTTTAGATGGCGCAATGCTCGGCATTTTATTCAACCAAGGTCAGGTTTGCTGCGCAGGCTCCCGTATCTTCGTTCAAAAGTCAATTTGGGACAAGTTTGTACCAGAGTTAGTACGTCGCTTTAACAATGTTAAGGTCGGTGTACCTTGGTGCCCAGAGACTCAGATGGGTTCACAGATTGACGAAGGCCAGTTAAAGCAGATTCTCGACTATGTTGAGATCGGTAAGAAGGAAGGCGCTGAGGTTTTATGCGGCGGTGAGCGTGTAACCGATGGCGAGCTTGGCAAGGGTGCATTCATGCGTCCTACCCTGTTAAAGGGCGGCAACTGCATGTGTGTAGCACGTGAAGAAATCTTCGGCCCAGTTGCAGTGGTTATTCCATTCGAGACTGAGCAAGAAGTTATCGACATGGCTAACGACTCTATCTACGGTCTTGGCGGTGCAGTATTCTCAACCGATATCAATCGTGCTATCCGTGTAGCTCGCTTTGTACGCACCGGCCGTATGTGGGTTAACACCTACAACCAGATTCCTGAGGGCTCTCCATTCGGTGGTTACAAGCAGTCAGGTATCGGCCGTGAGACTGACAAGATGGTTCTCAACCACTACACCCAGTGCAAGAACATCCTCATCAATCTCAACGAGGGTCCAAGCGGCTTCTACCCAGCTTAAGCGCTTGAGTGCCTTACAAGGAAAAATTTTACCTATAGGACAGATGGTGTCCATAGGTTCATCATCTAGATTGTCGCTTGCGGTGGCCTAAGGTTAGGCCACCTTTATAGCTAGGGATGTAACACTTATTTGTATGTTGTTTATGCCTAGCCTAGCGTCCAGCTGCAAAGGATAGAAGCTAGCTTTGTGGCAGTTAAATATAGTAGCCAGGCTACTTTTGAGGCTTCTAGTGTTCCCTTAAACCAAGGCAACGATGCTATGGCCTCTCTTTTGTAGAGGCCACAGCCATACCATAGCAGAGTTTCCTTGGTTTAGGCCCTAATTAGACAGAGCCATGCCAAACCACTACTACTAAATAACAGGCTCTGTCTTACTATGCATAACCTCAAAAATGTTTTGAGGCCTAGCTTTGTGGTTAAGGTGATTAACCTGTTATCTTTCCATGTGCACGCGTGGGAAAGCACTCTTATGCAAGAGCTCCAGTACTAATAATATGCTGTAGATTATTACCTCAGACATTATTAAGAACATCTCTCCATCTTCTTAATAAGCCATCAAGCCGACCGCTATGATCCTACTAGCTGTCGGCTTTTTTTCTTCGTCCCAACCGCAATTATTCTTCTACTTGTAGCCCGCTTTTTCTTTGTATCAATCACAATTATTCTTCTACTAGCAGTCGACCGTTTTCTTCGTCCCAACCGCAATGGTCATGCATCAGCTTATTTAAGCTATTTAATAAAAATTTTCTCACTACAAGGCTCATCTTAACTTTGTAGGAGTACATTGTTACTGGTATTTTGTGCTCAATATATGAGCATAAGGGGCAGCTAACGCAATGAAAGAGTGCAAAATTATAGTTGCATGGGGTTTGCTGCCATATTTGAGTGCATATCGTGTTATTCTTTTTGGCGGTTTCCTAATACAGGATTGAATTGTGAACAAATTACTAATTGGCATCATTATGATGGCTGGCGCTTCTATTTTAGTTAGTGCCTGTGGAATCAAACACGACCTGTACATTGAGGACAATGCCGCTCCTCAGGAATCTCAAGTAGATCAGGCTTAGGTTGTAATACGGTTTAAAAAACAAGCTTTGACAGCATCAAGCATCCTATGCTGTCGGTGTTGTCGAGTGTTGGCTACTTTTTTAGGTAGCTGCCTCTTAAACGAAGCAGTTGTTGTAGGGTTTTACCTCATGGATCACTTTAACTACAAAGATAATGAGCTTTACGCTGAGGATATCAAGGTTACTGACCTTGCCAAACAGTATGGCACCCCGCTGTATGTTTATTCCAAAGCAACTTTAGTTCGTCACTTACGTGCTTTTGAAGAGGCTTTAGCTGCTAAAGACCACTTAGTTTGCTATGCCGTTAAGGCCAATAGCTCTTTGGCTCTGCTTAGTGTTATCGCTCAGTCTGGCTGCGGTTTTGACGTGGTTTCAAAAGGCGAGTTAATGCGTGTCATCAAGGCTGGTGGTAGCCCTGAGAAAGTGATCTACTCAGGCGTAGGCAAGCGAGAAGATGAAATTGAGTTTGCCTTAAGCCAAAAGATTAAATGCCTGAACATCGAATCAGAGTCAGAGATGTACAAGGTTGAGCAAGTGGCTGAGCGTATGGGCTTAGTTGCTCCTGTTGCTTTACGTGTAAATCCTAACGTAGATGCAAAGACTCACCCATCTATTTCTACTGGCCTTAAGAAGAACAAGTTTGGTATTGCCTTTGAGGATGCCTCAAGACTGTATCGTTATATTGCTCAAAGCAAGCATCTTAATGCTAGTGGTATTGACTGTCATATCGGCTCACAGATGACCTCCGGTGCCCCAATTATTGAGGCTACCGACAAGCTCATTAGCCTCTACAAAGAGCTTTTAGAGATCGGTATTAAGATTGACCATATCGATATTGGTGGTGGCTTGGGTGTGACCTACAATGATGAGACCCCTCCATCCCCTTACGAGTACTTAGCTGCAGTTATTGCTCGTCTTAAGGATTTCGATGTCGCTATCTATTGCGAGCCTGGTCGTGCCATGGTTGCTAATGCGGGTATATTGCTTACCGACGTGCTCTACTTAAAGTCCAATACCGAGCGTAACTTCTGTATCGTCGATGCAGCTATGGGTGATTTGATTCGTCCTGCTCTGTATAACTCATGGATGAATATTATCCCAGCGCTCAAGCGTGACAAGTCAGATGCGCTTGAGGGTAGTGATGCAAATGGTAACCGTCTTTATGATGTCGTTGGTCCAATTTGTGAGTCAGATGACTTCTTAGGCAAGGATCGCCATTTAAATGTTAGAGAGGGCGATATCTTAGCTGTACGTGGTGCTGGTGCTTACGGTAGTACCATGTCATCAAATTACAACAGCCGTCCGCTGTGTGCTGAGGTATTAGTTGATGGCAGTAAGGCTTTTGTGATTCGCGAGCGTCAAAAAGAAGAAGATATGTGGCGCGATGAGCGCATGCTCGAGAACAGCACTAGCCACGACTTTAGCTAAAGTATTGTCTTGTAGCCTCTAAGATTGGCAGGTGAAAAGACATTTTTCATCATCACATGGGCAAGGTAGATACCTTGCCTTATTTTTAAGATGTGACTTAATATAGCAAGGTCATCAAATACCCTTTTATGACCATAGCTTACGAAGGATTGAAGCTATTTCTATTTTGCCCAAGATTAATTATGCGAAGATAATTTGGGATAGAATCTGATAGCGCTGCGGAGTTTGTATGAAGATTAAATTTACCAAGATGCATGGTTTAGGTAATGACTTTATGGTCGTGGATGGAGTTACTCAAAAAGTATTCTTTAGCCCAGACCTGATTAAACGTTTAGGCGACCGTCATTTTGGTATTGGCTTTGATCAGCTCTTATTAGTTGAGCCTCCATACAATCCAGATCTAGACTTCCATTATCGTATTTTCAACCAAGATGGATCTGAGGTACAGATGTGCGGCAATGGCGCACGTTGCTTTGCCCGTTTTGTCTGTGAGCATGGCTTATGTAATAAAAAAGAGATTAAGGTCTCGACTATGGCAGGTGAGCTTACCTTAAAGCTTGAGGATGATAATGAAGTCGTAGTTAATATGGGTGTGCCTATTACTGACCCACAAAAAGTGCCTTGTACTTATGAGTCAGAGCAGACCATCTACACTATGGCTTTAGATGAGGCGCTAGCAAAACAATCTTCCATCACCATTGGCGCTGTTTCTATGGGTAATCCTCATGCAGTTACTATAGTTGAGGATATTAATACCTGCGCTATCGATGTCCTTGGTCCTATTATGGAAAGTCATAGCGATTTTCCAGAGCGCGTCAATGTAGGCTTTATGCAGATAGTATCTCGTGGTGAGGTTAAGCTGCGTGTCTATGAGCGTGGTTGTGGCGAAACTATGGCATGTGGCTCAGGTGCTTGTGCTGCTGCAGTAGTGGGTATGCTTCAAGGCCACCTTGATAGCAAGGTCAAAGTACATCTGCCAGGCGGTACCTTATCTATTTCATGGGATGGTCCAGGTAAGCCAGTGATGATGAAGGGCCCTGCTACCACCGTTTTTGAAGGCACTATCATTGTCTAATTTGGCCAAGATTATATCTACAGGTGCAGATATTCATCATCTGCTGCACTAATAGACGTAAGCTTGCCAAAAGTTACGAGCGCAACATGGCTTTATCAGTACAAGGTCATTTGCTTGAATGAACAAACATTTGTGGGCGTGGGCTGCATAGCTCGCGCTTTTGTTTTTATTGGGGTTATGGATATTTGCCATGAGCTTAAAACAAGACCAAGCACATAATGTCGCCACTGCAGCGCAGCATAATGAGCGCTCAGCTGTTAATCACGCTCATACTCATAACCCTCAAGCACAAAGCCACGCCTCTTCTCAAGCATCAGATACAAAACAAGTAGGACAGAGTATCCCTGTTCAAAACCAAGGATGGACAGGTGCTAGTGCTCCTATCATGCCCATGCCTGGTAGCAGCATGCCGTTTACGTCCCCAGCTCAAATGCCTTTAACTCCTGAGCAAATGCAACAAGCCTATATGATGTCCATGGCTATGAACGCTCAGAGTATGCAGCCAAATATCATGCAACCTGCTGCCATGCCACAGCCAGGTATGCCAAAGACATCCTTGCCTCAATCAGGTATGCAAGCAATCCCAATGCAACAGCCGGGTATGCCTCAAAGCCCAATGCCTGGAGCACAAACACCAGATAGCAATATGCCGAATGCTTCTTTAGTACAAGGCATGGGGGCTAATGCAAACATGAGCGGCGCTAATCCAGCCATGATGCCTAATATGCCTATGCAGCAAGGCATGCCGATGATGCCAATGGTCAATCCTTTTATGACCATGGGCTTCATGCCTAATGCTATGCAACCACAAGCAGGTGCGTCTAACCAAGCCGCCATGCAGCCTCAAGCAGGAGTTCCTAATCAAGCTGCCATGCAGGCAATTAACATGCAGCCCATGAACGTGCAGCCAATGAACATGGCGCAAGCAATGGGCACTCATGAGCCTATTAATGGTGCTATGCCAGCGCAAACCATGTCATGGGAGCAGTACAACCAAGCCTTGATGCAGCAGCAAATGCTTATGCAACAGCAGATGCAGCAACAGCAAATGGCTATGATGATGCAGTATCAGCAAATGATGGCCATGCAGCAGATGCCAAACGCACCTGCAGGAGCAGCCATGCAGCAGATGCCAAATGCACCTGCAGACGCTGCCATGCAGCAGCTGCCAAATGCACCTGCAGGCGATGTCATGCAGCAGATGCCAAATGCACCTGCAGGCGCTGTCATGCAGCAGATGCCAAATGCACCTGCAGGCGCTGCTATGCAGCAGATGCCAAATGCACCTACAGGCGCTGTCATGCAGCAGATGCCAAATACACCTGCAGACGCTGCCATGCAGCAGCTGCCAAATGCACCTGCAGGCGCTGTCATGCAGCAGATGCCAAATACACCTGCTAGCGTTGCAATGCATGTTATGCCAGACGAATCAATTGGCATGGCTATGCAAAAAGAGCCTCATGGGGACAAGCCAGAGCCTAGAACCTCTACTCAAGATCATCATAAAGAGGTACAGGACAAAGATCATGGCCAAGATAATAACAAGCTGCATGAGGCAAAGAGTGTTTTAGATACTCATGAAAGTGAGCAATCAGAGCTACCTAAGACAGAGATAAGCGCTGATGATAGGCATGATCTTGCTTTAGAAAATGAGCAAAAAAGCTCTAAGAGCGATAGCAGTGTAAATGGCGATATCGCTCGTAGTAGTGAGACAGTATCTGACAAGGTAGGCAGCAAGCGTATCTCACAGTCAGCTCGGTTCTTAGCTCTCATGGCTGAGGATGATGATGAACTCTTTGCGTTTATTGATAAGGACGATAAAGCTTCTGAAGAAGCGATCGATGAGCTATGGCGTCTAGACACAAAGATTGATGAACAGTCCTCTGAGGTTGGCCCTTTTGATGATGCTGTGGTGTGCGATACAGACGATGATTTATCTGATGTAGAGCATGCCTCTGAGCATATACAAGCTAAGCTAGCTGATCCTAAGTCTTCAGATATCGATGCTCAAGATGATGTCATAGATGAGATAGCTAAGATATCAGAAGTTTCAGAGGCGTCTTTGAGCACATCCGATGACGATGAAAGAGGCACATACGACTCATTAGCTAATGTGTCGCAAGATAGTAGTTCCTCTGATGATGGTGCCCAAAGGGCATTAGATGAGCCATGCCTGCAAGATAGTAGTCTTCTGCCTGAGATTGAAGATAGCGTCCATGTTGATGATGTAAAAGATCATCATGATAAAGACCTAGCCTCAAGCAAGCTATCGCTTGATGATCTGGTGGTTTCAGCTGATGAAGAGGTCGACTTTAGCACCATTGACTCTAAGCTAAAGGCCTCTGATGAGTATATAGACTCGAGTGCTGATCTTGGACATGCGACAAGTGACCTCAGTGCTAACGCAGCTGATGCGCTTCATCTTAATGAAAGCGATGACAATATCGCTAAGCATGGAGCGGGCGCTGTAGGCGCAGACAATCTTGGTGATGCTATAAGCGCATTGCCTGTAGACGCTAATGATCTTAGTGATGCTATAAGCGCATTGCCTGCTGACGCTAATGATCTTAGTGATGCTATAAGCGCATTGCCTGCTGATGCTAATGATCTTAGTGATGCGATGAGCGCATTGCCTGCTGATGCTAATGATCTTAGTGGTG
>NZ_CABTML010000081.1:0-10867 GCF_902485895.1 uncultured Anaerobiospirillum sp.
CCATCACTTAACTCATTTTAAGAAAAGTCAATAGCTAAACAGGACTTTTTGAGCTATTTTGAAACAAATAAATGACACATAGGTTGTAAATTTAGTGACCCATCACATTGATCCTATTGCTGTGCTCTTTTGGCTGTGATCTTAACTTATGCCAAGGCATGGCTTTAACCTCATGGCTTTACGAGAGTAGCCTTTAAGACATAGGCTTGAACTTATCTTGAGGCTCTGAGGTCTTGGAAAAAATTAATTGCTTTGCTGCAGTTTAGTGAGAATTGGGCATGGTCAAAAAGGTGGTTTAGCTGCGCTTACGTGGAGTGGTGTATTAGGCTCTGCTGCACTCTTGTGTGATAGATACTCATCTTGTAAGAGTGATATATATGTGAGCGCTTGACTACTTTTTGTGCAATCAAAGCATCATTTGCGGGAGGATGGCGCTTTTTGCGTTCACTTAGTGAGCATTGCGCTTTGCAGCTGTTGAATCAAAAGTAGCGATCTTGCAAACTGACAACAAGCCACATTCAAGTGGTGCCAAATGTTCGTGAGATTTTAGCTCTCCGTGAGCAGACGAAACTACAACTTAATTCATCAGCATCTAAGTTCAATATATGCGCTTAGTGCACGGCATCATCAAGCCATACGATGAACCTGAGCTTTAGGCATTCAGACAATGAATGCAATAGCTACTAAGAGACTATCGCTACCGTGAGCAGCACTCTTAGGCCCTTAAGCAATAACTTAAGGCAGGGTCTTAACACTCTTACCTGAGAAAAAGATTTGATTTGTAGGGAGCATGCTTAGAAAAAAGAGGGCAGGAGTTTTTTAGATGACAGGCAGTGTCTTGTTTTGTATCTGCTTAGCGTATTTTGTGGTTGCATACTACGTCTATGGCGGTTTCTTATCCAGAGTTTTCAAAGTAGATCCTCAGCGTCCAACCCCAGCTGAGACCAATTTCGACGGTGTTGACTATGTTCCAACACCAGCTGTGGTGCTCTTTGGTCACCACTTTGCCTCTATTGCCGGCCCAGGCCCAATTGTTGGCCCAATCATGGCTGCATATTTTGGCTTCCTACCTGCGCTGATCTGGATTTTAGTTGGCTGCGTTTTTGTCGGTGCGTTCCATGATTTTGCCGCTTTAGTTATGTCAGTACGTAACAAGGGCAGATCTATTTCATTCATCATGGAAAAACTGATGGGCTTTACCGGCCGCCAGCTGTTCTTAGGTTTCTGCTTAGCATGCCTCATCCTCGTTGTCGGTATCTTCTCGATTCTGATTGCAGGTATGTTTGTATCACTGCCTGAAGTTGCTAGCGCATCAATCCTCTTCATCTTAATGGCTCCTGTGTTTGCTTTTTGCACCATGAAGTTAGGTTGGAGATTATCTCGCGCTTCCTTAATATTTGTACCGCTGGTCTTTGTTACCGTTTTAGTTGGCATTGAGTTTAAGTTAGATCTCGTTGCATTATTTGGCATTACTGCCTCTGAGGCTAATATGGTATGGCTCGGTGTATTAGCTTTATACATCTTTGCTGCCTCAGTTGTTCCAGTGCAGTGGCTGCTGCAGCCTCGTGATTACCTCAACAGCTATCTCTTGTACGGCATGTTAGCTTTAGGTTTTGTAGCTATCTTAGTCTACAACCCAGAGATCAAGATGGAGGCCTTTGTAGGTTGGAATGCGGTAACTGCCGATGGCAATATGACTAATCTCATTCCTGCATTGTTCATCTTCGTCGCTTGCGGTGCTTGCTCTGGCTTTCACTCCTTAGTAGCATCAGGTACCACCTCAAAGCAGATTCGTTCTGAAAAGGACATGCTGAAGGTTGGCTACGGCGGCATGATCATGGAAGGTGTATTAGGCGTGATGGCCTTAGTAGCTGTAATGGCCTTAGATCCAGCCGTCTTCAAGGAAGTAGGTAAGAATCAGCCATTAGCTTTTGCAACCGCTATTGCATCATTCTCTACTGCCTTAGGTATCTCTGAGGAATTTGCCCGTACTTTCTTATCCTTAGCTATTGCTGCATTCATGATGACCTCATTAGATACTGCAACTCGCTTAGGTCGTTTCTTACTGCAAGAGATCTTCTTACCTCGCACCATCGATAAGGCAGGTAATGAGATCCGCACAGATGTTAATGCTGTACCAGCATGGCGTGCTTTTGTAACTAACCCATACTTTGCTGCAGTGTTTGTTGTAGGCGTATCCATCATGTTAGCTTTAACTGGTTCTGCCGCCTCAATTTGGCCAATCTTTGGTGCCTCTAATCAGTTAATGGCTGCATTAGCTTTCTTAGCTATCACCATCTATCTGTTAGTTAAGGGTTCTAAGTGGTACATCGCCTTTGTACCAATGATCTTCATGATGGTCATGAGCTTATGGGGCATTGTGCAGGTAATCGGCCAGCAATGGGGTAAGAGCACAGTGTTAGTTACCGCTGGTATCTTCTTACTCGTAATGGCTGTGATGATGATTGCTTTAGGCTTATCCATCATCTTCCACTACCTCAAAGCTCATATGCGTGGTCAGACTCCTCATATCGAGGTTGAGCAGGCCTAAATATAACGCCTCATAGCAAGAATAAGTAATACCTCAATTAGGGCTGGTTCTTTTTTAGACCAGCCTTTTTCATTTTTAATGCACATAAGTACAGTAACCATCGAAAATGCAGCTGTAACGATGTGTTTACAATTACCGCTGAGGCAAACATACAAAAGCAATCTCTAATACAAGATTATGACACTATCAAAGTACTTGCCGTATGTAACTGCAGCTAAATAGTTGAAATGGGTGGAGTCTTCAGCCTCGTCTGTTAGCATTTGGGCTGAAGACCAAAAATAAAAAGCCACCAAAAACTCAAGAGCCGACATGGACATGGCCTTGTGAGCTTTTTAGATAGTCATCAGATGGGCCTATCAGGACAGTCATTCTAATTACCAAACGGCTCATGCCTTGGCAGATAAGCACAAGCCTCATTTAAATAGGATTTAGGATACGCGCTAGCAAATTGTGGGGTCGTTTTTTGGGATGGGCTTGGTGTCAATGCGACGTGTAATGTCTCTGGGGATAAGCACATTGTCTTAGAGTAATAAGCGTGCTTTGTGCACTTGATAATAAGATAGAATCAACACCATACTTAACAGTGCTTAGAGCGCTTGTGTCATGCACATTTGTGGCAAGTTAGTGAGATGCAACTCTCAGATTTTGGCGTAATAACTTTAATCTCAAAGACAAAACAATCACAATTTAGTGCAATTGTTGTTGTCTGAATATGCTGGCACATTAAGCCTAATTGGCTGATTGCATCCCCAAAGTTAGCTGTGAGTGCTCACAGTTACTGATGACTAGCTTATATGGTAGCGTGCTTTGTGCTTTTTTTTGCTATCAAGCCTAAGCTTAGTTTCTATGTGAATATTAAGTATTGAGTATGAGTCAATGTGCTCGTACTGTGCCTTTTAGCACTTTGTTGAATTAGATCTATGCGAGCTTAGATCGCTTTCTTATGTTTTGTGAGGTTGAGGGCCTTTTATGAAGGTTACAGTCAAAAGTCTGGCTTTGGCTGCAGGCGTTTCACGCGGTACTGTAGATCGCGTACTTCATAACCGTGGATCGGTTAAACCTGATGTAGCCAAACGAGTGCGTGCTCTGGCCAAACAGCTAGGCTATGTTCCTAATCGAGCTGGACTTGCTTTAGCTGCTCACAAAACGCCAATTAAGATCGGTGTACTCATGCCATCAGTGGGTAATGCCTTCTATCAAATCATCATTGACGGCATCTCTGATGCTCAAAAAGAGTATGCTGACTTAGGTTTAAGTGTGGTGATTAAAGAGATCAACGGCTTTAATGAAGACGATCACTTAGCTGGTATTGATGATTTAATTAAGCAAGGCTGCAAAGGTTTATGCCTAGCCACAGTTAATACGCCTAAGCTTAGAGATCGCATTAATCAGTTGCACGACAATCATGTAGCTATCGTGCTCTTCAATACAGATGTAGAGGGCACCAAACGTCTTTGCTATGTGGGCTCTGATTACATTACCGCAGGCGCAACCTGTGCGGGCATGGTAGCCTTATCTTGTCATGAAGAGCAGTATGTTTTAGTGGTGACGGGATCACGCAATATGCTCGGTCACAATCTGCGTATTAAGGGCTTTGAGGACGAGCTTAAAAATCAGAAAGTGCCTTATCAAATCATCAGTATTGTTGAGAGCTTTGATTCAGATATCCGCGCTCAACAAGTCACCTCTGAGGCCTTAAAGAAATATCCATTCATCAACTGCGTCTATATCACTGGTGGTGCAGTGCAGGGAGTAGGTTCAGCCTTAATTGCACATGATGATCCTAAGATCTTTGCTATGGGCTTTGATGAGCTATATGCAACTAAGCAATTAGTCAGTGAAGGCATCATTAAATTTGTTATCTGTCAGCAGCCACGCCGCCAAGGCTATCATGCGGTTAAGCGAGCCTATCAGGCTGTAGCAGGTCAAATTATCGAGGGTAATGTTCAGGACTTCATCACTGATACCATTATCAAGATCAAACCAAACCTAGGCCGCTAAACAAAAGCTCATCCTTGCAATCTTGGCAAGTATTCAATAGCCACCGAGACCAACTATCAGACATATGATGAGCAGATCATCGACATAGAGATGCCTAGGCACATGCCTAGGCCTATGCTTGTGGCTATAGCCACAGCCACAGCAATGCTATAGCAATAGCAGCAGTAGCAAGGCTATAGCCACAGCTCATACTCAGCCATTCACGTTGGTCATAAGCTTACGCGCACTCGCCATCGGTCATTTGCATGAGAGGCATCTGACAAGCAAAGCTATCAATCATGCAAAGCTATCAATTAGGCAAGGCGAACAATCACGCAAAGTGAGAACGCACTGCAATATTCACCAGCATGATCCGCGCGAGCTTTTACTAGCAAGCTAGCGAGCGACAAGAGCTGTGATCTTTTCTAAACGCAATCATGCTTTTTCCCGCCTCAACAATATCTCAAGATCCTAACCTCAATTAAGATGCCGTCGTGCTTGTAGTTGATACAAATGTGCAGGTTGTATGGCCTTAGTAACAAAATTTAGGTAACTGTTAATTAACCTAAGCTTAAGCTAGGTATCGGGTCATAAAATGAGGGCGATTTTTTGATGATGACATTAAGAGCTATGCATAAGCCTTTATACAAATGGCTTGGCAGAGCTTGCAATGATCTCTTGCTCTCTTAGTCAAATCTAAATCTCTGCATCTAGCTAGCCTCCAAGATTATGGTGAGACTGCTTTACACTGATATGAATGCTGACTAAGACGTGAATGAAGATGGCAAGTTAGGCTCTTATTGTGTATGTCATCAAGAAGCAGAAGTAATCTTGATGCGTTTGCTAGTTGCCTGCAGATTGCGCTTGTTTCAGGTACTAGTGGGAGCGATGCTTCGTCATGAGCATCTTTGCATAGCTTTTGTGCGCTTTATTGTACAGATGTCTTTGCATTGAAAACTTGCCAGAACGAAGCGTTGCACCTTTGCTTGCTGTGATCGCTCAGAGCAATGAGAAGCAAGATTACATTTAGTACTGAGGTGTTATTAAGTTATGAACCGTTTTGTAAAAGCCTTGCTCATAGCGGCTTTAGTCTATACTTTGTTGATTGTATTCTTTGGACAGCTGTATTTTTATAAGTGGACGGGCAAGCTTTGGCATGAGATCGCCGGAACTATAGTGTTCGTGCTGGTGGTGATTCATTTGCTGATGATGAAGTCTATCTTTAGCTACATCACTAAACAGCGCTCAGCCTTCTTCATCTACCGCGATATCATTTTGCTATTGATGGCCGTGGACTTTATTGCCGTAACTATCTTTGGTATGGCCATGTCCAAAAATCTCTATCCAGGCTGGATTCCAATTGAAAAAGCGATCGCACGTCAATCTCACACCTCTTTGGCGATCTATCTGTACATCTTAATTGGCCTGCACTTAGGTTGTTATCTAAGCAAGCTCTTATCCATGCTCAATGACGCCTGTGCTATACGTGTGCAAGAAAAGGCAGCAGCATGCTCTATTAAAGAGTCTAAGTGCCCATTCAAAGGTAGCAAGGCTCCTGGTAATTGGGTATTGCTCAGCCTGCATATTGTGGCGCTCAACGGCTTTTTAGAAATCTGTAAGCCTTACTATTGGGATGTGATCTTATGGCAGTATCGCAAGCTTGCAATTGATCATGATCGTTCATACATCCTAAATACCATTGATCAGGTATCCATCACGGTCTTCTTCATGCTCGTCTCATACTACGTAACTCGCTACTTGCTACTAAAGGACTCTCGTGAAGATCGCATCAGAGCCTAATCAGAACTGCAGCTCATACCCATCAGAGCAAGATCATCAGCATGAGCTTACTTGCTAAAGCTAAGATAGTGAAAGCCACTCATCTACAGTGCTACAGCTACCAGCTCAAGCTCTAGACTACAGCATACTGATATCAAAGTTCTGCAAACGAAGTTAAATAAGCAAAAAGGCCTGATCGCTCAACATGTGGCGATCAGGCCTTTTAGCTTCTAAATTAAGCTAGTAAAGGCCTAAATGCCCGAAAGGGCCACCTATGTGTCTATAATGTAGTCATTGCAAAGATTACTAAAGAAGCCCATATTCAATTACCTTTTGTTGCTCTACCAACTAAAAGTGGTCAAGTGAGTGTTTTCGCCTTAATCGCAATCCATCCAGACCATATGTTTGCCACAGTGAAGACACTTGAAAAGATAGCATTGTAATGAGCCACCATTAACCGAAGTTTTAATTAAATCTTTTTCTTCCTCAGACCACTGTGGATCATCCAAGACCTCATCTAATACTCCCAGAGCTTTGAGCTCAGCAGCTCCTACATAGCCTATAAAAGCGCAAAAATCTCCACAGTGTGAGCGCCAATATTCTTGCTGCCAGCCGCTATACCCAGGAGTGCGGTGGATAAGTTCATCAACTTTCTCAGCATCAAGCACTTCGGGCTCTAAACAACCATTATCTTGAAAAGCACCATCAAATTTTTTAGCAGCAGCACCAGATGCTATACACTTAGGACAAAGATAGTTGATGTCGTCAATTGCGTAAAATGGGCCATCGTAGTAAATATGGGTGGAACAGCCGCAGCAATCACAAACAACTGCATATTGAGCTTGAGTGAAAGCTTGTGTAGCTAAAGGATTAGGATGATATTTGAAAAATGGTAGATCCAAAGATTTGAGCTTTTCCTGCTCTAAAGCTTGTTCACTGTCAGTTAGAGGACGAGGTAAGGCATAGTAATTACCTACCTTATCGGCCTCTTCTTTTAAAACAGCTAGACGCTTAAGCATTTTGCGATCTTGCTTGTTGGCTATGCTTAATAAGAGCTCATAGGCATCTTTTTTGAGCCTTAAAATTTCCAAAACATCATAAAGAACTATTAAGGCAGCTGCACTGTGATCAGCTTCGAGCTCTTCCTTAAAAAGATACAGAGCTCTTACAACATCACTAGCACCATCTTGTTCTTCAAACTGTCGCTTTAATTCAATATAACGCAGTCTAAAAGTATCCATAGCTCCTTCCCTCCTTTGACCACGCATAACCCCTAGCCATATAAAGCTACTATATAATTAGGCTAAAGCTATCTTTGGCTGATTTGTAGGGCTCTTTCGGCCCTTTTGCCTTTACTAGCTTAATTTAGAAGCTAAATTACTTATGGCCTTTAGTTGGTATTAGCATCATAAGCAAAAAGGCCTGATCGCTCAACATGTGGCGATCAGGCCTTTTTCATCTTGCCCATAGCTAAGTAGAACTAACACTATGCTTACAAGCACTGCTACTGAGCAACATGGCAGCTCTAAGTAAGCTATGCAGCAAATACTGCATGGCAGCTCCTAGCAAGCTATGCAGCTAAGGCGGTAGGGCAACTCTTAGTAATCAGCGCGTAAGACTTCAAAGTGAGCTTGTGGGTGATTACATGCAGGGCATACCTTAGGAGCAACTGTGCCCTCATGGATAAAGCCACAGTTACGGCAGCGCCAGATAACCTTGTCGCCACGCTGGAACATGGTGCCAGCCTCTAAGTGGGCTAAGAGATCAAGATACTGCTTCTCGTGCTGCTTTTCAGCTACTGCAATGTTCTCCATTACTGCAGCAATAACAGGGAAGCCCTCTTCACGAGCAATGGCAGCGTACTTAGGGTACATGTCAGTCCACTCTTCGTTTTCGCCCTCAGCAGCTGACTTTAAGTTAGCAGCGGTGTCACCAATAACACCGGCAGGGAAGGTAGCAGTAATTTCAGCATTACCACCCTCAAGGAACTTAAACAGACGCTTTGCATGTTCTTTTTCCTGATTAGCGGTCTCTTCGAACATGGCTGAAATGAGAACATAGCCTTCTTTCTTTGCTACAGAAGCAAAGTAGGTGTAGCGGTTACGAGCCATAGACTCGCCAGCAAAAGCAATTAAGAGGTTCTTCTCAGTCTGAGTTCCCTTTAAGCTAGGCATGTTAATCTCCTTTGACATGATTAACCGGCTTAAGATAAAGATCTCTAGATGTGTTGGGATACATAGATCGCAACATGTTTTTAGATAAAGATCATCGCAAGCGCGGTTATGGATTTTTGATTGAGATAGTGAGTTCTTAACCAAGCCATCAACCTAAGATCTTGCCAAGTGCCGTTATCAACAGCTATCAAAGCAAGGCTAGATTGTAGGTAGATGAGCGCTCCAGTCAGTTTGATGAGAGGACTAAGAACTTGCAGCAATCAATCTCAAATATAAGTGCATGCTCTAGATACAGTACTTAGCTGCCCATTATGCCTGATAAAGCTTATTTACAGGCCAAAGTTATGGAGCAGCTTCCTTGATTTAGCATACAGATCCTGTCTTGTATGATGACCCTTGAACAGCGCTTTGTCAAATTTCGCGGCATCCTATTGTGAAAAGTCGCTTGAGTAATAATACAAGTGTGATACGAAAGTGCCATCTAACTCGCATTGTCAAACAAATTATTCTCCTTAGTGCCTCAGCCACTGCAGTTAAAGCTAAAGCTAGGGCCAAAAAGGCAGCCTTTTAGCTACCGCTATTTGAGCTACGATACTGCCTCAAGCACAGCAAATAGCCAGCATCCACAAAGTCTCTACAACACCCAAGCCAATCAAGCCTAAAACAAAGATAGTTACGCAAGGTTCTATAGCTTTTGCTATGTACGCAAGACTGAGCTAACTTTGTTTGCTAGTCAATGACAAGTGCCAACACTGCTATGCTAAGGCTAGCTAAACAAGCTAGGTAGCGACAAACTCAAATATGCTCAATAGTGCTTCATGTACAAATAGCTTAGCCATGATCTATTTATGATGAGATGCAGATACTTTGCATCACCAGGACAGATCCCTTGTAAATAGCTCTAATAGCTCAAGCTGAGCTCACTTGTGGCTTGTGGTGATGGTATTAATAGGATATTTTGAGTTTTTCGTTAAATCTTTGTTGACAGTAGATCATGACTTACCTATAATGGCGGCCATCGGTGATTAGCGCAGTCCGGTAGCGCAACTGCTTTGGGAGCAGTGGGTCGTAGGTTCGAATCCTACATCACCGACCATCTAAAAGAGGCACCGCAAGGTGCTTTTTTTTCGCCTTTTGAAAATGTCCTCCCCGACAGCTGCTCCTGTAGCAGCCTCTAAGTTCATTCATTCATTCACTCACCTCATAAACCTTTAGCCCATATCTTCATTGCCGCAGTAAGTCGTAGAGCATATTTGCTCGACCAAAAGCTACAGTTCAAAAATCATCTGGCGGACAAACTTAAGACTAGTCGATGTCGCGCTCATTCCTTCTAAAGCTTAAGTAGCGCTAATGCTACTCTCGTGCATTATCCCCACACCTAATTGAGAGTGTTTAGCCCGGCAACCTTGCAGCAAGCAAACTCTAAGTAAAGCAAACTCCTTGTGTTGTATTAGCTTCGCCACAAATAGGGCATAGGGCGCGTTCAATCATTTTTTAGATCCTTGACAACTAGCAACATAATATGTTATTATTCAATATCATATTATGTTGAACACGCTAAAAGTAATTCATGTACCACTAGGTACGTGGGTTAGGCTGCCGCATGAACTCTATGATCCACGAGAATAGGGTTTGATATGTCGCAAAAAAGATCTCATGCTTTGTCTAATGTTGTGACAGGCGAAACTAGGTTTACGTCCAAGCAAATTAAGCGTGTGCGATTAAAAGAGAACGTCACTCAACAGATTGAAAATACCTGTACAGGACTTCTTTTAAAACGGCTACGCGGGTTGCTTGGTGAGCCTAAATGGCGAGATGCTCAAAGGAGGTTTGATGAGTTAAGCAACAAGACTGCATTAACTCAAGAAGAAATAGAAGAAAAGCAAGCTCTGAGCGTCACGATCTGTGAGCTCAAAAAGCGTTTTCGCATCACCAGAAATCACATGTATGAAGAAGCAGCTAAGGTTAATCATCATTTTGGATGCGTCCTTAGTAGTATTGAGTCTCAAGATGTTGCCACTAAAGCTTTTGTTGAGTTTGAAAAAGCTCATTTCTGGCAAGCAAACTAACTTCTTCTCAAGCTTGATGGTGTCACCATTGAGCTTTCATTAAAGGTGATGACTTAAGTTGTTATCTTAACGTCAAGCTTGAAAAGCACAAGACGTTACATATGAGAAGCGACGGGGTTATACATGCATCTCTTTTCTAAAAGAGTTGGTAAATAACCAAGCAATGCTAGGCCTAAACTAGTGTAGTTAGTTCTTCTCATTATCCTGTCTTTCATGGTCAGCGACTTGTTGCAGACTCCGACAATCTTATCGGATAAGGTCACAGGTAAAAGCCAGTCCCATTTTGGGACAATTCTCTATGGGATTGCACAAGA
>NZ_CABTML010000082.1:0-2733 GCF_902485895.1 uncultured Anaerobiospirillum sp.
AGACTATCAAGTCACTCAACCATCGCTTCAACAAAGATAAGGCAAGACTACAATCTGCAGGCGAAGGTAAGCACATTAGATCTATTGCAGTAAAACGCAGGAACAGGATTAATGACTACTTTCACAAGGCATCAAAGCGCATTATAGATCTGTGCCTAAGAACTGATACTGGCACAATTGTGATCGGATATAACCAAGGATGGAAGGCATCGTGCAATATGGGTAAGGTTAACAACCAAAAGTTCACCCACATTCCGCATCTAGATTTGGTTAATAAGATTATATATAAAGCTAAACAGTACGGCATTGATGTCATTTTGAGCGAGGAGAGCTATACTAGTAAGGCTAGTAGCCTAGATCTAGATGATATTCCTACTTACGGTCTAGTTAACAATAAAAAGCCGATGTTTAGTGGTACTCGAGTAAAGCGAGGTCTTTATAAAGCAAAGAATGGTGCCTTACTCAATGCTGATGTTAATGGAAGCATTAATATCATTAGAAAAGCATTCAAAAATGCTCCTGTAAAGGAGCTATTTGATAGCGGCTGCGTGTTTCAGCCGATACGGGTAACTTGTTAACCGTATGAGATTTGGCGCAGCGACGCCATGAAGCTCACGCTATAATCGTCAGATTTGGCGGGAGTAATTCACGTATCTTAGCTTAAGATTATGTTCGTACTTAGGCACTCATAGGCCATACAAAACCACACTCTTATTCTTTTAGCTTGTGGGCATCATGTAACTTGCACTACCACTATCTAAGTGCAGCACGGCAGAAGCTATTTATAGCGCCTAACTGATGATAGCTACTATGTCTAACAAGAGTGAATAAGGTGACTTAACTTCCTTAAGTTTCGAAGGTGACCTCTTGAGAGTTTTGTATGCTATCGCTTGGGATTAATGAGTGTGTGCCACTAAACAGGCAGTACCTATCATAGGCCTTATGGATACCTTATGTTAAGCAATACCGAAAAATACAAAGATCTCGCCTTGCGTCCTCTATCACGCGCGGTAATCGTAGCAGCCATGGGTATAATCTTTGGCTTTGACATCGCCTCGGTATTCTTAAATCAAGGCTTTCTATCGAGCCTGTATTTATTAGTTGAAAGTCAAAGCGATATAATCATTGGCAGCTATATATTAGGCCTGCTTTTTGGCACTTTCGTCGCTGGCTACATTACTTACGGCTCTGGTAGAAAGCTGAGCATCATAGTTTCCTCAACCGTAGGATCACTTGCCATCCTCGCCTCTTTTGTAGCTCCAAATTTATCTACCCTGCTTTGTGCTGAATGGGTTATTGGCTTTTGTTTTGGTCTGTACCTAACCTCAGCCTCTTTGTACATCAATGAGATTATGCTGCCGAGAAACCGCGCCTTATCGTTGATGTTAGTACCGTTCTTTGTCGTCTTTGGCAGCATCATTGCAGCCATTTCCTATCAAGGTATTCCGGGCAAGCCGCTAATTTCTTTTGTAATTCTCTTCCTTATCAATATTCTGCTCATTACCTTAGCGGTCTTTAAACTGCCTGAGTCTCCTCGTTACTTAGCCGTAGCTGGTTCTTCTGATGCAGCTTTATCAGTCTTATTTAACTTACGCCAAGAGATGAGCTTTGCAGCCCGTGAGCTTGCAGAGATCAATGAGTGCTGCCGTGGTGAAACCCGTGGTATTGAGTTCTTCTTACAAAATACTAACTACCGCCGCCTCCTAGCATTCTTATGCTTTACTGCCTTCATGTTCAATTTAAGCGGCGTAACTATCATCCCATACGTACTTATTAACAAGCTCTCGCCTACTTTGTTATGCACTGACAACTCACAGTGCTTTTACACCTTTGAAAGCTATGTCATCTACACAGCCATCATTGCCGCGTTTATTAGCGTACTCTTGTTCTTATTCTCCTCAGAAAGATTACGCCGTCGCTCTTTAGTACTCACTGGTGGTGTAATTTCAGCTATCTTCTTACTCATTGGCTCTTTAGCTACCTTACTTGACGATAGTGCCCTCAAAAACTGGATTATGAGCATCTCATTTACTGGCTATATCATTTTCAGCTTTGGAGCCTACGCTATCTTCATCTTTGTAATTAGCGTTGAGCTAATGCCTATTCGTGCTCGAGAGTTTGGCTATGCTGCTGTCTTAGTTTCAAACAGCACCGGCATTCTCTTTTGTATTCAAACCTATGAGCCAGCTCTGCACCGCTTTGGCTTTACCGGACTACTGTTCATGTGCATAGCCTCAACGCTGCTAGCACTTTATCTTATCTACTGCTTATTACCTAACTCAGGTAAACAAAAGCTCGAGATGATCGAAAACCGCATCACGTCAGCTCCATCATTTAGCCGCATTGTTAGTTACCATGACGAACGCTAGCGCAAGCTAATCTAAAACTTAGCTAATCTAAGTTCAGCTAATCTAAAACTTAGCTAAGCTAAGCTAATCTGAGTTCAGCTAATCTTCAAAGCTCGCTCCATGCAAGCTTTGAAGATCCTCATAGCACCTTTTGCCATTTCTTCAGCGTCAATCGCATCAACGCGCATCAAAATGAGAATCATTAGTAATGAGTTAGCTAACCATGTAGCTAGAGTCTTATAATGCACCACATCGTCCACATATATCTGACATTGGGGAGTTGTGTCTATAATTTAAGAATGGCATATAAAAGACAATTATCTTTTTATAGACCCAGCTGCTCAGTGCTATTAAGCTCTTAAAAAGCAGGCTTGAGCGCAGAACG
>NZ_CABTML010000083.1:0-17759 GCF_902485895.1 uncultured Anaerobiospirillum sp.
CCTAAGTAGCGCTGACCCTGAAGAGCTGAGCAATTAGTATTTACATATACTGCCATTTTGTTCTACTCCTCAGATTAACCTAACAGGCTCAGGCCGAGCTGTGGACGGGTGTTACCCTGCATCAGCATGGAAGAAGCTGCCTGCTGGATAATGGACTGCTGAGATAAATTAGCAGACTCTTCAGCAAAGTCAGCATCACGAATACGTGAGCGAGCGTCAGCTTCGTTAGCAGCAACATTAGACTGGTTGCGGATAGATGACTCAAGACGGTTCTGGATGGCACCAAGATCAGCACGGTAGCCATCTACCTTGCTAATCATTGAGTCCATCAGCTCAATAACCTTACCAACATACTTGGCATTGGTTTGATCGGCAAAGTTAAGCTTGTCAACAAGTACCTGAACTTCACCTGTAGCAGTAGTCTTGAAGAATGTAGAGCCGTCTTCCTTAATTAAGTCCTGACTAGTTCCAATGCTAGAGAACATAACGGAGTTAGCAGTGAAAGTGATGGTGTCGCCCTTATTTGAGCCAACCTGCAGAGTCATTGCACCAGCAGCACCTGCCAGACCATTACCTTGAGCATTTGCATCATCACCGAAGATGGAGCCAGTCTTGGTCTTACCGTTCAGAATGGTTTTGCCAGCAAAGGTAGTCTGCTGAGCAATACGGTTAACTTCGGTAGCCAGAGAGGCGATTTCCTTGCCTAAAGCAGTACGGTCTTCCGTGGTGTTGGTGCCGTTGGCAGCCTGTACGGTTAAAGTACGGATCTTCTGGAGCATGCCAGAGATCTCATCCATACCTGCTTCCATGGTCTGAGCAAGTGCGATACCGTCTGAGGCGTTGCGGTTACCCTGGTTGAGGCCGTTGATCTGGGAGGTTAAGCGGTCAGCAATCTGGAGGCCGGCTGCGTCGTCTTTAGCGCTGTTAATACGCATACCGCTGGATAAACGCTGGTATGTAGTAGTGAGCTGGTTCTGGACGTTACCTAAATAGCGCTGGCCCTGCAGAGCACTGTAATTGGTATTAACATAAACTGCCATGTTAATTTCCTCGTGCAGTTAGATCGCATGTGTTTTGCAAAATACTGCAGGGAATAACATTGACCTGCTGTACGCAAACCTTGTTACATGGAATCATGAAACATTCTTGTTCTCAGTTTGGCAAAAATAAGCACTGCAAACTGAGACACTCCTATAGCCTGTGCTTAAAGCTTGTTGTTGATTGTTACGTTACATGTGATTTTGTATCAGCAGATACGTAGCAAAGTACTATCTCGCACAGTAGAAGCTAAGCTTTGGCTTGATATGAAAATCTTGCGCAACTAAATTAGTTTTAGCGTAGCTTTCATTCTTAATATCGTATAGCTAAAAACATAGTTAAGCCCTTGTGCAGCAATTGTTTTCAGCCATTCAAAAACGAAAAATTTGCACGTGATAACTTAACATTTTCAACAATTATTTTGACATTGTTTTGCATTTTGTCAGTTATCTTGTGAAACGCTCGTGAAACGATTGTATTTTCACCTTAATTATTTTGTCAAAACTGCTGACAAACTTAGATGTAGCAAAGCTCTGTGGCTCTTTAGCAATGTCAAAAGTGTATTGCTGTGGTTATGTTTTTTGCTGTTTTTTTAACGAAGCGGATCAATCTGAAATGGCATGAGGTTTTGCTGGCAAAGTTTCCAGTTAGCATCAAGCTCATTGCAGTGGATCAGACACCATGCTGCAGCTAAGAGCTGAGCATCACGATCAATTTCACCTTCAAGCAAGTTGCCATCAAAGTCTAGACAAGCCTCTTGGTCAAGGTACTGCACATGAATATGCGGCGGCACCATCTCATCTTCAAGATACATGTAGACGATTAAGCCATAGAAAAAGCTCACTGGCACACGGCCATCCTTGCCTACCTTGTCCGCCTTAGGCGCAGTCTCTACTTGCATGCACATCTCCCAAAATATCTAAACAAATAATCATCAACACCGCCAGTAAGGATGAATTATGTCCTCCATGAGCGGTTGTAGTTAACATCAAAAAGTATAAGACTGAGCTAGGCGGTTAGATCATGTAGTGCAAACAAAAGTTTGCCCTGATGGTACGCCTTGGTGCTCTTTGTCATTATTTAGTGCCTATGTAGCCTAATGTCACTGTCTTTGCTATGTTTGTGCTACTGAACAGTGCTTACAATGCTTTTAGATTTCAAACTTTTTGGAGTTAGCGTATGTCAAAGAATGCTTTGATCATAGATGCCGGTATTGAGGGTGCTTTTGCCAAGGGTGAGCTTAACCATCATTATGTTGCAATGGCCAAAGAGATTCTCGTATCAAAAGGCTATAACGTTACTATCACTGATCTTAATCAGCCATATGAGGTTAAAGATCAGCAAGAGAAGTTCTTAGCTGCTGACTTTATCTTAGTGCAGTTTCCTGGCTATTGGATGGCTGGTCCATGGCAGCTCAAGCGCTATTTCGACGAAGTCTTCTCCGGCCCAATTACTGTTGGCGGTGATGGTCGTCATCGTGGCACTGATGCAAAGTATGGCACTGGTGGTGTTCATACTCAAAAGAGATACATGCTCTCTTCAACTTGGAACGCTCCATTAAGTGCTTTTGATTCACAAGATGAGTTCTGGGGCGGCATCGGTATTGATGGCGCTCTTAAGCCTTACCATAAGACCTTTGAGTTCTTAGGTCTCAAGCAATTACCTACTTTTGTCGCTAACGATGTGATGAAGAACCCAAGCCATGATGAGGACTTTGCTCGCTTCAAAGAGCTCATCAACGCTAACTTCTAAGAGTAGCTTTCTTTATTTTCTAGGCAGGTTAGCCATGAGCCATCTTCTCTGACCTGCCTTGTAAATTTTAAATACCTACCCTGTCCTAGCGCCCCCTCCATAATCCAAGCCTATTCGCTGCGCTTTGGTCTATTGAGTAATCTCTAGTTTTGTACTTCTTTGCTTATCGCTTGGTTGCTGTGTTTTAGTCCCTTGATAGTGTTTATGATCGCAGCCATTGTTGATATCACTTTTGTGTGGCTGTTTTTAGCTATATTGAGTCAGTGTGCGCGGACACAGTTTGTAAAGAAACTATCGAAAAATTATCATAGTTTTTGCACAGCCATTGCCCATAAAATGGCACTTGTCTTTTAGTGCTTTATTTAGATTGCGCAGTTACTTTGCGTTATATATTCGATATATATGGCATTTATGACAAACTTTTGTATAGATTCTTGTGTAGCGAGTGCACAACAATTGCACAAAATTGCGCAATAGTTTGAGCGGTATCACTTTTTCACTTATAGATTGTGCACGAGCACATGCAACTTTCAATTCAGGGTATACACTTAACATGCTAGTTGTTTTCCAGTTTCAACTAGCACTTACTCTGTTCATTGTGACTATCCCTCATTGATCAAGCCTTATAAACTCCAGAGGTAACAATGAGGGGTATTATCTTCCTCTGCCAAAGCAGGCCATCTAAAGCCCCAACTCATCTTCAGGGCTCACAGAATTTCTCTTAAATGCCCATTAGCACTGGCATTGATTCTCATCTACCCCATCCTCTTTTAACTATGTCTTTAGTGTTCATATCTGCATATTTGCATTGAGATCACTTTGGTGGCACCTATCCACTGCTCGTCTAGTTGCGCACTTATTATGCCCATGCTATTAGCCGTGCTTTCTTTGTAATAGCTTCTAATGCATGCCTAGGTTGTACTAAAGCACCTTGCATCGTTTAGGCATGCTGTGCTTTTAGTTTTGTGTTAGAACATATTGAGGCGCTTAAAGATAAATTCAGGGATCAGACGTACTACGGCCATAATATAGCGCCATAGCCACATGGTGTAGACAACTGAAGAGCGGCTCTTAAAGCCCTTTACAATATCCTTTGCTACTCTTTGTGTTGAGGCAGTTATGTATGGCGGTAGCTTCTTATGCGCAACCATACGTGTAGCTACATAACCTGGCTTAATGGTCATCACATGAACGTCATATGCTAAGAGGCTGCAGCGCATACCTGACAAAAATGCCGTCATAGCAGCTTTCGATGAGCCATAGCAGTAGTTAGAGCAGCGCCCGCGCTCACCGGCTACCGAGCTTACTACCATGATGGAGCCAGAGCGCTGTTGTTTAAAGAACTGAGCTGTAGCAGTTAGCATGGGCAGCAAACCATTAAAGTTTGCCTGCATAATGAGATCACACTCTCTTATGTCTTGCTCAGCTTTCTTTTGATCGCCTAAATAGCCAACCGAACAAAAGAGCGCATCTAAGCCTATGAATTGGGACACCTGGCGCTCTGATTCTTGCATAGATTGCTTGGCGATGTCTTTTGCGGAGGCATTGTATGCATCGGTTGAGGCAGTAGCTGAAGTATCGAATGCAGTAGTCGCGGCAGTAGCTAAAGGATTCACTTTATTGGATGGGGTAGTAGCTAAGGCATTGTCCTGAACTATAGTTTGCTGGGCATTTGTACCTTGTCCTAGACATTCGTTAAAAAGCTGCAGCTGCTCAGCAGCACTCATGCTGGTGTCGTAGTGTTTGACCTCACAAGTACACTTGTGACTCTCTAGCTTAGTCTTAAGCTTTTCAAGTTCACTAAGATTGCGCCCACACAAGATCATATGCCATGGCTCTTCCTTGGCAAACTCATGGAGTGTTGCTATCGCAATTTCAGATGTTGCCCCAAGTACTAGCATGCGCCTCATAGTGTCCCCTGCTACTTAATGACCTAATGTGTTGTCAGTATAGCTAAAAGTACCTTGCCAAGGCTTAGATCTGGTCCAACTTTATGGTTTCTTTGTCTTTTTCGCTTTTGATAAAGGTAGCTTAGCCCGTTTGGTGCTGCTTTGTTAATGGTTCTAGGCTGCTATGTTGTTTTGCTTTTTTCTTGCATAGACTAAGGCTCATTATGTCTCTAGCTTAGTTGTATGTTTTTGCTAACTGCAGATACAACAAAGCCTTCACTGTAGAGCTATCTTTGCTCTGATGATGAAGGCTTTGGGCTATGAGCACGTAACGTATGCTAGTTTTTTGTTTGGTGACACTTACTCTGAGGCGCTGCTGGCGTCCTCTTTTTTGTAAGTGATGTGGACTAAGCGCTGCTTAAAGTTAGCGCCCATACCATAGCGCTCTAAGATTGGGCTGTGCCAGACTGGAGTTACATCGCTTGGCAGATCGATGTTTTGGCCCAAATCGCGATGGAAGCCCTCATTGTGGAAGTCTGAGCCTAAGCTTGCGAGCATCTCGTACTTATGACACAGCTGCACTAAGTAGTCGCGATCTAATTGACGCTGTTGAGATGAAGATACCTCAATAGCCTCACCGCCTGCTTTCTTAAACTCGTATACGAGCTTACGCAGACGCATATTGGAGATCTTGTAGCGGCGTGGATGAGCTAATACAGCAATACCACCTGCAGCCTTGATGACCTCAACCGTCTCTTCAATTGGTCCCCAGACGCTCTTTACATAGGCATCTTGACCACGACGTAAAAACTTGTGAAAAGCATCATCTACGCTTTTAGCCTTTCCATCTTGGAAGATGAGGCGTGCATAGTTACCACGAGTAATGGAAGCACCTTCACGGGCTTGCTCACAGCAGCGCTCATATGGTCTTTCAAAACCAAGGCGCTTGAGCTTTTCACCAATAGCTACCGCACGTTGAGTACGAGCAACTTTGAGTTTTGCTTCAAGCTCTTTGAGTGAATCGTTATTAGGATCAATACCTAATCCTACGATGTGGATTTGCTCATCGTACCAAGTAGTAGAGAACTCCACACCCGGAATCACAATCAAGGTACGTTCGCTAGGAGCACGATGTAGTTCACCGTTATCTACACCATTTACCTCAGCATTTTCCTTAATGTAGGTTTCAACAGGAGCATCAGCATCACCATTTAAGAGCTTGGCATTAAGGAGTGCTGCTCTTTGCACAGCATCAGCAACACCAGCGGTGAGATCGTGGTCAGTAATGGCAATAGCATTTAAGCCTCGACCATAAGCACGATCAATCAGCTCACTTGGGGAGAAGCCACCGTCAGAGGCATTGGTATGGCAATGAAAATCGATATTGCTAACTATAGTCACGAAGACCTCCGACTAGTAAAAAATGCTTCGTTATGCAGATAAGGAATAACTACCTTATTGCCTAATTCCTGATGCTCAAAAACGAGAGCTCGACGTACACTCTGTTAAACACGAGCAAAACAACGCCGTATAATATTTTAATGTTAATCGCTCTATTGCGTCGTTACTTGAGATTTAAAAGCAAGACTAAGCGTTTTTGCTTATGCTCAAGACCATCATTTAGAACTGTAAGTTAAGCTAGGTTTAACACTTAACGAGCATATATTCCGTAAAAGAACTACTTTGAGACGCAAGTGAGTATATACCAACCGTATGAGATCTAGATCAAAAATTGTTGAACAATAATGATCTTCATCTTGAGCGAAGCTGCGCCTTAGACTCTAGTACTTACTTTCTATTAGACTCTAGTACTTACTTTGCAATTAGCACTAGTACTTACTTAGCTCTTAAACACTAGTTCTTGGTTTGCTTAAGACATTCGTATGGGATTAGCGTTTGCCACTACTTGCAGCTTTTCATTTGGATGCTGTTTATAAAAATTGAGCAAGATTTAGTGTGCCTTGAGTAATAGAGTTTTGTTGAGGGTTTAGCTTCGGTAACGTTAATTGCAGTATGCATCCCTTGGCAGCATATCTAGCCTCAAGAGCAATTTACAGCTGTACGCCTTGCCTAAGCAGAGCCCTAAGCCGCTCCATACTGCGTCAACCGTGTTTAAATACTTGCTTGCAGTTAAGTGCTTAAGTACATGCGTGCAGTTACGTGCTTATGCCAATGCGTGCTGTTACGCTGCTGAATATGTCATTGAGCTATCAGACTACTGTGTTTGGCAGTCTTGGTGCTTACTGCACGTTGCGATGCAGAAGATATGGTGCTTAGCTGGATTTGCGCTTAGATATGGCGGCATGGCACGTATTTTTATGGATGGGAGTGTGCCATTCTGGAGTCTGCTAGTTTGCAAGACATATGATAGTTCGCGGCACCTTGCGTAGCTTATGGCTTGGCAAGGTGCTGCGTTAACTTGGGAGAGCTTGATGATTTGTATGGTGCTCTTTGAGTTAGCCTTCAGACTTTGAAAGGAGCTCCTCAAAGCGCTCGTAGAGAGCATCAAGCTTAGCTTGCATGTCAGTGCGCTGCTGATTGACCTCTTTAATGGCATCCGGGCCTTGAGTGTATAAGGCTGGGTCTGCGATCTTGGCATCAATGGCTGCGAGCTCTTCTTCAAGCTTGCTAATGTGATCAGGCAAGTCCTCAAGCTCATGAGCCTCAGTAAAGGAGAGCTTGTTAGCTTTCTTGGCTGGGGCTGCATTGTCTGCGGGCTTGTCTGTGGTGTTGGCTTGAGCATCATCGGCCTTGGCAGCTTTAGCCTCTTGGGCAGCTTCGTTTTGTGCAAGCTTACCTGAGACTACTAAGGAGACGTTCTTACCAATGCGGCGGTAGTATGCCTCCACATCAGACCAGCCACCCACAATAGTCTCGATATTGCCAGAGCCGTCAAAGACCCAAGTCTCAGTCGCAAAGTGATCGATAAAGCGACGATCATGGCTAATGACGATAACTGTGCCTGGGAAAGTTTGGAGCATTTCCTCAAGCAAGTCTAAAGTCTCAAGATCAAGATCGTTAGTTGGCTCGTCCATGATGAGCACATTGCAAGGACGGGCAAAGATACGCGCTAACATTAAGCGGTTCTTTTCACCACCAGAGAGTACCTTCGCTGGAGATCTAGCACGACGCGCTGTAAAGAGGAAGTTCTTTAAGTAAGAGAGCACATGAATGTTCTTACCATTGACGCAAATGTCTTGCTTGCCCTCTGCTACGTTATCGGCTACTGACTTTTCAGGGTTAAGCTGCTCATGGTATTGATCAAAGTATTGAGAGGTTACATTAGTACCAATACGTACATAACCATGAGTTGGCTTTAATAGACCCATCAGCACTTTGATAAGTGAGGTCTTGCCAGCTCCATTAGGTCCCACAATACCAATACGATCACCACGCATTACTACAGGTGAGAAATCCTTAATGATGTCCTTACCGTCGTAGTTTACGTTGATATGATCCGCCTCAAAGACGATATTGCCAGAGCGATCTGCCTCAGAAATCTTAATAATGGCCCTACCCTGACGATCGCGTCTTTCGGCACGCTCTTTACGCATAGACTCAAGATTGCGTACACGACCTTCATTACGGGCAAGACGTGCTTTAACACCACGTCTAATCCAAGCCTCTTCTTCAGCTAAGATGCGGTCAAACTCTTTACGCTCGAGCTCTTCCATACGTAAACGCTCATCGCGCAAACGTAAGTAATCATCAAAGGAACCTGGATACGAGTAGAGCTTACCGCGATCTAGCTCCACAATACGAGTAGCTAAGTTATCGGCAAAAGTTCTATCGTGGCTTACAAAGACTGTAGTGCCCTTAAAGCCCTTTAAGTATTCTTCAAGCCACGCAATAGTTGCGATATCTAAGTGGTTAGTAGGCTCATCTAAGAGTAATACCTGTGGCTCATTGGCTAAAGCTGCAGCTAAAGCAGCCTTACGTCTCCAACCACCTGATAAAGATGCCAACGGGGTATCAGGGTCAAGATCAATCTTATTTAAGATCTTATAAATAAGCGCATCTTTTACCCAGCCATCATGGTGCTCAATAAATGAGGCAAGCTTCTCTTGCTCATGGGCGTCAGTGCTTTCTCTAAAGGATGCAAGAGCATCACCAACCCCATCGATACCACGGGCTACCATGGAGTAAACGGTGCCCTTTGCATCCTGTGGCGGATCTTGCTCTAAGCGATTGACTCTTAAGCCGTCTTTAAAGATAAGACGACCAGAATCAAGCTCAATACGATGGTCAAAGAGCTTAAGTAAGGTGGATTTACCTGTACCATTACGGCCCACCAAACAAACTCTTTCACCCTCTTCTAATGCAAAGTCAGCCTTGCTCAATAAGGCGTCATCACCAAAGGCAAGATTACCCTCTAAAAGTGTTACTAATGCCATGGTAAGACTTACTCCTCACTACCCTTAATGTCCTTTACGCCAGATGGGCCCCAGACACGTGGCTTATGAGTGCTTGCAGTAGAACGAGCCCCATCACGTGAGTTAAAACGGCCACCGCGATCAGAACGCTCACCGCCAAAGCGGCTGCCACGATCGCTACGCTCGCCACCAAAACGAGAGCCGCGATCAAAGCGATCATTGCGGTCGCCACCAAAGCGAGAGCCACGGTCAAAGCGATCATTGCGGTCTGAACCAAAGCGGCTGCTGCGATCATTGCGCTCGTTACGGTCGCTGCCAAAGCAGCTGCTGCGATCATTTCGATCGCTGCGGTCGGAACCGAAGCAGCTGCCGCGCTCGGAGGTAAAGCGTGAGCTACGCTCTTCGTCACCGGAGCGGTCGGTGTATGTACGCTCACGATTGCCCCAGGAGCGGGACTCACGGGTAAACTTACGCTCATCATCGCGCTCAAAGCTATTAGAGCTTGAACCTCTGCGATAGTCACGAGCTGGAGCTTGACGGTCATCATAGCGACGGCGGTTGCTGTCACGATTGAATGAACGCTCATGGCGATCGGATGAGCGATCAGAGCGACGATCTTCTTGCTCACCACGATAAGTAAAGCGATCTTGCTTAGCCTCGAGATCACGAGACCAACGTGGACGCATGGTATTGCTTACTAAGGCCTCAGCTTCTTTACTCTGAGAAGCCTTGTTGTAAGTAAGCTCAAAGCAAGTGTGCAGCTGCATATCACGCTTAAAGTCAGGATCAAAAGTTTCCTTGGTGATATTGCGCACAGTAAAGCCGTACTCTTCTAAGCCGTCATGTAACTTGAAGTTACGCTTGTTAGTACAGAAGATGACCTTACCACCGTCATTTAAGTGACGAGTTAAGTTGCCAAGCATGAGTAAGTGATCACGCTGTACATCAAAGCTCTTCTCCATACGCTTAGAGTTAGAGAAGGTTGGTGGATCAATATAGATAAGGTCGTAAGTGCTGCCTTGATCTTGGGATAAGTAAGCTAAGCAATCAGCCTGCACAAAGTGATTTTGCTCAGATGCGCTAGTGCCGGAGTAGTTAACGTCCATATCATTTAAGATAAAGTTCTCACGGCCCCAATCAAGATAAGTACGGCTCATATCAACTGAGACTGTACGTGTAGCACCACCCATAGCTGCAGCTACAGAAGCAGTACATGTGTAGGCAAAGAGATTTAAAAATGACTTTCCTTGTGCCTCTTTACGAATTAAGCGGCGGATTGGACGAGCATCTAAGAATAAGCCTGTATCTAAGTAGTCACGCAGATTTACTCTAAAGGCAATATCAGCCTCATAGACATCCATAAAGTGGCCAACAGCATCCTCACGCTTTTCGTACTGTGAGTCGCCCTTTTGCTTTTCACGTGACTTAACAATGACGTTATCGCCTGCAGCACCAGTAACCTTAATGGTAGCGGCAATCATATCTAAAAGACGCTTTTGAGCTACAAACTCTTTAATGGTTGCAGGAGCTTGATACTCTTGAATGACATAGTACTGATTGTAGCGATCGATAGCAGCGTTATAGTCAGGCAGATCAGCATCATAGACACGATACGCGGTGATCTTTTCTTTATCGGCCCACTTAGATAAGTTCTTTAAATTCTTGGTAAGACGGTTAGAGAAGTCTACTGCTACTTCAGCCTGTGCATTCATAGCTGCATAGGCATTAGCACCGCCTTGATTGATGGCGTTTTGGTCGAGATTATCAAACTGACCTGACTCAAGAGCAATCTGTGCACGATCGAGCTTAAAGGTACGCAGCTGACACTCAAGAGCACCATTAAACAGACGGTATGACTTGTCTACTGACAGACGCAGACAAGATAAGAGCTCAGTAGAGGTAGAAATAACTGCA
This sequence comes from uncultured Anaerobiospirillum sp., assembly GCF_902485895.1. Classification (NCBI taxonomy): domain Bacteria; kingdom Pseudomonadati; phylum Pseudomonadota; class Gammaproteobacteria; order Aeromonadales; family Succinivibrionaceae; genus Anaerobiospirillum; species uncultured Anaerobiospirillum sp. The sequence continues at coordinate 10,967 of NZ_CABTML010000083.1, forward strand.
GCCTTGCCACCAGCAAAACAAGTCTTAAGCTTATGGCCTAAGGTGGTGTAAAGCAGAATTAACTCATTGAAGTTACCCATTCTCTCGCCATATGGAGGGTTGGTAACTACAGTGCAAGGCAGATCATTAACCTCAGTTAATGGATTGATGAGCTGATCTAATGGACGATGCTCAACGCTGATGAAATCTTCAAAGCCTGCATTGGCAATATTTTCTTTAGCACGCTCAATTACGTACTCATCAGCATCAAAGCCATAAAGCTTAATACCACGCTCTTTAGCCTTTGCTTTACCTGCCTCAGAGCGCTCTTGCGCTTCACTTAAAATAGCACTCCAAGCACTCTCGTCATAATCTTTTAAGTGCTTAAAGCCATAGTCGCTGCGCATGAGACCTGCAGCTGTATCTGTGGCAATAGCAGCAGCTTCTAACAGTAAGGTGCCAGAGCCACACATTGGGTCGACAAAATTATCCACACCAGTGTAGCCAGCACGGGTAACCATAGCTGCAGCTAAGTTCTCCTTTAAAGGAGCCTTACCAGTAGATCTATGGTACTCACGCCAGAATTGAGCACTACCAGAGAGGTCTAAGCTAACAGAGACCTCGCCTTTCTTTAAGGTGGCGACAATGTGCACCTCAGGATTGTGCTTATCTACATTTGGTCGCTCCAGCTTGCTGTCGACAAAGCGATCGCATACAGCGTCCTTAACACGCAGTGCGCCGTACTGAGTGTTGCGAATGGAGTTGTTAGTACCATTGAAGGTAACAGCAATGGTCTTGTCAGAACTAAAGTAGTTCTCATAACCAATACCATGAGCACCCATGTACAGATCGCTATCATCCTCGCAACGGAAAGTGTTTAACACTAAGAGGATACGAGAGGCAAAGCGGCTGTAGAGGCAGACGCGCATCGCAAGGTTCATATCACCACTAAAGGATACGCCTGCTACCGTTTCCTTGACTGAGGAGGCTTGTAAAGCATTTAACTCGTTGAATAAGAGTGACTCTAGTCCTTTAGGACAGGTAGCAAAAAACTTCTGCATACAGATAAGATCCTGAAAATAACAGCAAACTGTGAACTACTCATTATATCAGATAAGTGCATATTGCACTTAACGCCAAGATATACTAGCTGCTAATAGCCCCTACCTGTGCCTGCTTACATACCACAGCACAAGCAAAACAATGCCATTGCTTTTAGAGGGTAAGGTCAGCTCTTAGACTATGGCCTGATGAAGTCTTAATGTGCAGATAGTCAAGCAAGACGGCCTGAAGCTCAGGGCTATTGGATTCCTCAAAGAGTGTGCGTAACTCACTTAGCGACATATGATGCTCAACTATGCCGGTCTTGAGCAAGGCTGACATGGTATCAGCCCTATCGTGCTCAAGGAGCATCTTTATAAAGCCCGTCAGACATTCACCTTCAAGCTTGCACAAAGGGATGAGCTCTAAAACTATGTCCTTTTGATCAACTAAAGGCGCTAGTACCGCACTCTTGTGGATTGGCAAGAGCTGATTTTGCTGCTGCAATAATTTAGCAAAGGCCACCACGTTGTGAGGCTTTTCTTTTAAAGCCTGAATCATCAAGGCATTAGAGAGCTTGTTTGCGTACAATGAGTCCTGCGAGCTAATAAAATAATAGAACACCGCGTCTTTGGCTAACTCTTTTTGCTTGCGTTCACTCATATCTAAAAGATAGCTGTAAAAGCACTTCCACGGCTTATACTCATAGTCATAAAGTGTTGCCATGAGAAAATAGCAAATGCATCTAAAGCGCTCTTCAACTGCAATTGGCTTATATGAGCGAACCTCGCCTGTCTTATCAGTATACAAATATGAGCTTATATTGCTCATTGGCTCAAATGAGCTAAGGAAGTTTAAGCATTCGCGCTTATTAGGCGATATATAAGTATATTTCTTGCGTTTGCTGTCAAAATCCTTTCTCTCAATGAATGCACATGAGTCACGATCAAAGTCATATATCTCGTCTGAATAAGCTCCTGTATACCTGAGCATGCTTTTTCTCAGCGCCATGATCTTTTCATAACCACCATAGCGACAAGCCAAGAACATTAGTGTACGAGGATCATCTATTATGTCCTTGTTCCTGCGTCGCCTGAGCTCAAAGCTTTTACACTCTTTAAGTATCAATGAGATATCTTTTCTAGTCCCGCGCAGCACTGCCTCAGTAAGCAATGTCGAGTCATCAAGGTAGCTCTTCTCATGCTGATAATCAAAAGGCTTGCGCCACATCTCGTTGAAAAATCGACGCACCATCACTAGCTGCTTGGAAATCGAAAGTTCATAAAGCTCACGCTCATGGCGTACCATGAGACGCATATAGTGATCTTTGATCTCTCCTGAATAGAGCTCACTCTTATGACAAAAGCCGCTTAGTGCAAGATATGTAAGTTGCGAAGGCCCTTCAACCTCCCACTTTGGTGTAATCAGCACGGCATTATGCTCGGAGAACAGCGCCTCAATATCTTGCTCATCGAGGCTAAGTGATGTGATCTCTGGCCCATAGAAAAGTAAGAGATTTGCTCGCTTGCTAGCAAAGAGCTGCAAACTTAAGAGCTTGCTTATTTGCCCAGGCTCTAAACTCTGACCCTTTAGTCTAATCGTAACTGGAGGCTGATCATATGGGCGCAGCTTTTTTGTCTGCTGCATGTACTGAGCATAAGACTGCTCCATCTTCACAGGTAATGGCGTACGAGCAGGTACTGCCACAATAACCCTTTCTTTAAAGATCAATACGCCATTGACAGATTGATAGAGCTTATTGTCCTTGCTTACAACATAAGACTGCAGATAAGGCAAATCAAGACTCAGCACATCAAAGAGCACGCTATCTTTAGCTAAGCTTTTTGCCCTGCTCTTTTTGCATCGATGCACGGATAGAGAGTCTGCTGATGCGCCTTTTGAGATGACATGCGGACAGCTACAGTGCTCATCATACTTATGTCCAATTAAGGTACTAGGCAAACAAAGCTGAGTTATCTTGCAGTCTTTATCAAACACGCCCTTACGCGCAATGAACTTAACGCCCTCTGGGATCTCAACCTTACCGCCCGTGCCGTGGTATGCCACTAGCTCGCCATCTGCACTGATCTCAAATTCCATACAACCCCCGGATAATCTGAACACCCATCTTAGCAACTTGCCACCGACCGACTTAACCTATCAAGAAAAGGTTATGCACTTGCTCGCAAAGATGAGTCATCATAACGCGGCTAAATAGAAAGATTGCCTCTAGTGCAAACTAATTGATGCTTATATCCCAAAATTGAGCCACGCATGCACCACGCGCTGCCATGATAACGGACTTATCAGGCCCAACAGCAAAGCCACGCTTTAGCAAAAGCACAGCTAGTCCATCTTTCATCCAAATGGTGGCATGGCAAGCAATGCTTAAACAAGACCCATTGATTTAGAGGGTAAGGTAAATGTGGCTGGGATATAGCTTTTGATGATGAGTGCTGATGTTGTATCTAAATACGAGCAAGGCCATCTAATGATGGCCTTGTTTGTTGGTTTAGAGTAGTGAGTCTTTTCTTAGATACGGCTTTCTTAAAGTGGGCGGCCGTTGATGGTTTTTGGCAGAGCCAGGGCTACAATGCCCAGGAGCGGCATTAAGGTGGTGTATTGGAAGACGGCCTCAATACCAATGTGATCGGCAATTACGCCTAAGACACCGGTGATGACACCACCAAGACCAAAGGCAAAGCCAAAGAACACACCTGAAACTAAGCCAGTACGACCTGGAGCTGCATGCAGCGCACTAACTAAGATAGCTGAGAATGCACTAGAAATAATGATAGCGGCGATGATAGTTAAGATGATCACGCCGGTAAAGTTCACATATGGCAAGGCTAAGGCAAATGGTGCGGCACCAACAATAGACAGGAAGATAATACGGCGGCGACCAAACTTGTCAGTTAATGGACCACCTAGCACTGTGCCTAAAGCAGCTGCAGCTAAGAATGCAAAGAGCACATACTGTGAGACAGATACGGATACTCCAAACTTCTCAATTACGTAGAAGGTAAGATAGCTGCTCAAAGATGAGGTGAAGACCATCTTTGAGAACATCAAAACAAAGAGCAGTAAGAAGAGCTTGCCAGTTGCGCCTCTAAAGATAGATGACAGTGGCGTGGTAGAGGCACTCTTTTCAGTTGGAGACTTTAAGCCAGCAGGTACCTTTAAGCTCATACGGCCAATATAGAAGAGCAAGATCATGGCTACAGCTGCAAAAGCAGCAAACAGCGCAATGCCATCCTGACCATATTGAGTCAAGATCAAAGCGGCAGCTAAAGGACCAAAGGCTGCACCGCCATTGCCGCCTACTTGGAACACAGCCTGAGCAAGACCAGGTCGACCATTGGCAAAACGCTGAGCACGACGTGCTGCCTCTGGATGGAAGATAGCAGATCCGGCACCGATAAAGGCAACCGAGATTAAGATCATCTCATAGCTATGCGCATTTGAAAGTGCAATCAACCCTGTAAAGGTCACGCCCATGCCTACAGTAAGCGACTGATTAAATGAGCGGTGATCTGCTGCCCAACCAACCATTGGCTGCAGTAACGAAGCAGTAATCTGAACAACCATGGTAATCAAGCCGACCTCAGCAAACGTCAGCATGTAGTTTTCTTTTAACAATGGCAAGGTAGCTGGAATAACCGCCTGAATTAAATCATTACAGCAATGGGCACAGCACACTAATAAAAGCATCTGCATCGAAAAGCGTGCAGCATTACGGCGGATCTCATCATCCTCAACAAAAGTTGGGTTCTCACTTAGACTCATATTAAGCTCAAAATCCAAACATACTCACACATGACACCACATCCCAATACAAATATGTTTCACTCCCTCATATACAAGTATATCAGCTCGATAAAAAAGCTGATTTGCATCTGATTGGCTATAGATAAAGATACGCATCTACCCTTAATTGCAAGCTAACATGGGGCACACAAACAATTGCACGAGGCAGACAAACGCACTTTCTTAGCGCAGATAGCATATGCCTAGCTGCGTAGCAAAAAGCTGATAGCACTTAGCAGTTAGCCTAAAGCAGCACGCTGCTCGCAGTTTGCAGTTCACAACAAGCTACTAGCACCACGCCGTTTCGAGTTAGCAGCTAGAAGTTAAAGCTAGTAGTACGCTTCATAAATACGGTAATTAAAAATTAAACATCTAACTCATCGAGTTTGTATCTCCATTTAGGAGCCACGGGAGCCTCATTTATTAAATCAATGTATGCCATTATGCGAGAAGATAACTCTTCTTTACTTTTAACTCGCATACCATGAAGGAGGACTCGTGACATTTTTCCAAACCACCCTTCAATCAGGTTTAGCCATGAACCGTGTTTGGGAGTGAAAACAAACTCAAATCTGTTAGGAACACTTTCTAAGTATGCCATGGTTTCTTTAGAGGAGTGTGCCCTATGGTTATCTAAAACAAGCTTTATAAGCTTTCCTTTTGGATACGTGCTGTCAAGAAGTTTAAGATGCTCTATGAACTCAAAGCTTCTATGACGCTCACGAACAAGTGCTGTTATCTTGCCTGATACAAGGTTGATGCTTACAAGAAGCGTGAGTGTTCCATGCCGCTTGTACTCATCATCTCTTGATGTAAAGCCATGTTTTAAATTGGGATTTCTATCTTCATGTATATTGGACAGAGCCTGCATACCAGTCTTCTCATCAAAGGAGACATAGTAGCAATCATCAGTTAAGCCTTGCTCAATTGAAAGACTAACTTCCTTGTAGAGCATGAGAACGTTCTTCATTTTTTCTTCGAACATCTCATCAGTTCTTGCAAGATAGTACTTAATCTTGTGCGGCTTTATGTCACTCTTATTGAGAATTCTCCAGACAGTAGATTTTGATGCATTACTCAGCTCTGGATAGTTCTTTTCCATGCAATGTTTTCTGACATGCTGCTTAAGCAAATCAATTGTCCACAGTTCATGAGGATAACCATATGCTGTTGGCTTGTTGCAAGCTAAGTCCATCACATAGCATTTTGCCTCATCCGAAATTGAAGCCGGTCTTCCAGAACGCTCTAGATCGCTCCAGCATGATGAAAGCCCGTACTTTAAGTACTTGTTTATGACAGTATGCACTGTTTTACGAGTTACATGTACCTCATTGGCTATGTCTTTTGGAGATTTGCCAGAATTGGCTAATGAGAGGATTGTGGCATTCCTAAAGGCTGTGTGAGTCTGATTTCTTTCTCTCAGAACTTTAGCAACATCATCTGCTTCATCGTTACTAAGACGAACAATTTTGGTTACTGGGCGTGACATAACAAAGGAACTCCTGCCAGGATGTTCCTCTAATATATCACTTATACAGTGTTTAATGCTAAATTAGTGTATATACTTATGAAACGCTATACTAGATTAATTGCGTGATCTCTTGAGTTAGCAAGCGCTTATATATGCGATACATATGTGGCTATACAATGAGAGGTAAGCTTTGAATTGGGGGAAGCTGCTAGGTGTACTGATTTTTAAACGTACAAAATCATGAGTTTGCTTGTTAAAAGTTTTGTTATGGTGCACTTAAACATATACTGCACCTATATTGTGAGCATATTGCTTGTGATAAAGCATTTAAATAAGAATGTATGCACAGTAAGACTTGTTTCCGTCCTGACAAAAGACGGTGTTCCGTCCTGCCGACCAGATCATGCACATCTGTTCAGAGAGTATTAGGCGGCAGAGAGATTAACTACCATGATCGATTGCTAAAGCTAACACTAATTGCTTATTTGATCATGA
>NZ_CABTML010000084.1:0-70477 GCF_902485895.1 uncultured Anaerobiospirillum sp.
AATTTGAATATCAACATCTACGAGTCATTACTGCGTTTTAAGAAGGGCACTGCAGCGGCAGAGGTTGAGCCTGCTTTAGCTGAAAGCTGGACTATTTCAGATGATGGTCTTGTTTACACTTTTAACTTACGCAAGGGCGTTAAGTTCCACGACGGTACCCCATTTAATGCTGAGGCTGTAAAGTTTAACTTTGATCGTCAGAGCCCAGAGAACCGTGTTGAGAAGATGTCTTATGCCGCTCACGTATTAGACGGCATTGCAAAGACAGAGGTAGTTGACGAGTACACCTTACGAATCACTCTCAAAAAGCCATTAACTCCATTCTTAAATTTCATGGCTATGACCTTTGCTGCTCCTATTGCCTCTCCAACTGCGCTTAAGAAGTACAACAACAACCTGATGCAAAATCCTGTTGGTACTGGCCCATATCGCTTTGTTGCATGGGATCGTGGTCAGCAGATCGTGCTCACACGTAATGATGAGTACTGGGGTGAGAAGGCTCCCGTTCAGAACGTTATTTACCGCATCATGAAAGAGACCTCAGCTCGTGTAGTTGCGTTAAAGAACGGTGAGGTTGACATCATCAACGGTATCGATGGCCATGTTATCGATGAGATTAAGGCCAGTGGTGGTGAGATTTTCACTGTTGAGGGTAACAATACTAACTACATGTTCTATAACTGCCGCAAGGGCTACGTAACCGAGGATGTAGCAGTGCGTAAGGCTATTTCTCAGGCTATCAACGTTCCTGAGCTGGTTCAGACTCTCTACAAGGGCTATGCAGATTACGCTCCTTCATATATTCCATCTTGGATGTCTGGTTTTGATAAGAACTTGGTATCCTCAACCTATGATCCTGTGGCTTCTAAGAAGTTCTTCAAGGAAAAAGGCATTACTAAGCTTACCGCTATGACTTATGCCAGCGCTCGTTTCTACAACACTGTTGGTGGTCAGGTTTTAGCTGAGGCTGTACAGTCTTATTTAGATAAGGTTGGTGTGAAGCTCGATATCGTGGTATACGACTGGGGTACTTACCGCGCTAAGCTCTTAACCGACAATTGGGATATCGCATTTATCGGTTGGGGCGGTGACAATGGTGACGCTGATAACTACATTAGCATCTTTAGCACCGATGATCCTGTATCAAACCAGGGCTTATACAAGAACGAGAAATTCAATGAGTTAATTGCCAAGGCAATTTCAACTCCTAACGGTGAAGCTCGCAACAAGCTCTATCAACAAGCCCAGAAGATCTTAGTTGAAGACTATGGCATCCTGCCAATTTCACATTCTAAGGAAATGGTTGCTCACTCAAAGAACGTATCTGGCAACTTCCTGCTTCTTAACATGACTCGCTTTAGCGATCTTAACAAGACCGTAAGCAAGGAGTAGCTGCAGTCAAAAGCTAGCTGCATCTACACTAAAGTACATTTACGCCTAAGGAGCTAAACTCCTTAGGCCATACAAAAAGCCCCGCACGATCTTAATCATGCGGGGCTTTGTTTATGTCAAAGGCCACATCACGATATTTATTTGCGGGGCTTTGTTTATGTCAAAGGACTCGTCATGATCTTAATCATGCGGGGCTTTGTTTATGTGAATGGCCCCGCCATGATCTTTATTTGCGGGGCTTTTTATATGGGCAATGCCCCGCCATGATCTTAATTTGCTGGTCTCTATCGTTATTTAGCTATGGTAGTGATCTGATCTTTTGGGATGTGAAAGGCATTCTTATGTGGCATGATGAAACTTTCTTATTAAGTTAGAGTCTGTTTTTTGGTAGCATACAATCCACAAAATTCCATCAGTTTTTCTTTGGAGTGGCAATGACCTCTGCAGTTTGGAACCTTATCTTTTTCTGTATTGCGCTTGGCATCCTTGTGACCATTCATGAGGGCGGTCATTACTTTGCTGCTCGCTTATGCAAGGTGAAGGTCTATCGCTTTGCCTTAGGTTTTGGTCCTGTTATCTACCGACGTATATTGCGTAACGGTACTGAGTTTGCCATTTGTCTTTTGCCTTTAGGCGGATATGTGAAGATGAAAGGCGAGTACGACGATAAAGAAGACGAGCAAGACTCTACCTCATCAACTCGCAAGGGCCCATTCTTTACTAGCAAAGATCATAAAGATGCGTCTGTAGATGTAACGGATCAAAGTAAAGATGGCGTGATAGAGACAGACTTTGCGCATATCGTTACTTCCCAAGATGTCAATGTAGAAGAGCTTAAAGACTCTTATGCTAAGCAAGATGATGATCTAAATGATAGCTTTGATCAGAAGACTATAGGTCAGAGGGCTTTTATTATTGCTGCAGGCCCTTTGTCTAACATGTTGCTTGCTGTAGTCTTATTCTGGCTTGCCTTCATGATGGGGGTGTCAGGTCTTAAGTCTGTAGTTGGCGAAGTGATTCCTGGATCTATTGCTGCCGAGTCTGGTTTCAAAGAGTATGACTTCATCAAGAGCATTGATGGTAAAAGCCTTGATAATTGGCGCGATGCCTCAGTAGAACTTATTTCAGGTATTGGTTCTAAAGTAGATGTAACAGTACAAGAAGACTTAGGTAAAGGCCCTGAGCGTAAGTTAGTACTTGATCTTAGTGGTATCGAGCTAAGCCGTAACACAGCATTTTTTGATGAGATTGGTCTTAATTATTGTGTAGGCAAGATTGAGCGCAAGATTTTCTTAGCCGATAAGGAAAACTCAGCTGCAGCTAAGGCCGGTCTTAAAGATGGCGATATCGTCTTGGCTGTTAATGGTGTTCCTTGCGATACGTGGTATGCCGTAAGTCGTGCGCTGCGTAACTCAGGCTTTGACGGTACTGATATTACTGTTTTAAGAAACGGCCAAGAGATTACCTTTAACGTTATTCCAAGCAAGATGGAGCGTAAGGGTCAAAAAGAGCCTAGCCCATTTTTCGGCATTGGCGTAGAGGTTGAGCCAATTCCTGAGCTTTACAGTACCTTTAGCTATGGCCCAGTGGAGGCTATGGTTCATGCATATCGTGAGACTTTAAAGTTCTCTACTTTTATTTTCACGACTTTAAACAAGTTAATTACAGGTCATATCAACGCCGATAATATTTCAGGTCCAATTGCTATTGCTCAAGGAGCGGGCGAATCAGCTGAATCTGGCTTAACTTACTTTTTGCAGTTCTTGGCTATGTTATCGGTAAACTTGGGTATCTTAAACTTACTGCCAATTCCAATATTAGATGGCGGACAGCTCATTTTCCTAGCCTATGAAAAGGTTGCAGGCAAAAAGCTTAACCCTGCCATGCAAAACTCACTGCTCTATTTAGGCTTATGTCTACTGCTTGGATTTACATTCTTAGCAATTTTTAATGACATCGCCTTTCTTTAGGGTACAATAGCGGATTTAGCGATGATCGGTCTTGTGTAGACGAAGCTTCACAGCTGTTAAATGAGGTTTATACCTTAGTTGACACTAAAGCACAGGCCTTTAAGGTCGCGCAGTGCCTGTAGTTTTTACTCAGGTAGCACTGACTGTTATAAATATCCTGAATAGAAGTGACGAGCTTTTGCTGCCTCTACTTATTGGAAAAGTCTGCCAAGAAAGGTAAATGTTTAACTTTTGTTAAATCCGTCCCTTGGCCATGAAGTTCACTGATTGGCTTTAGAATAAGTTTTGGCAAATAGCTCAATTTCCTATGATTAGGATAATGAAGCGGTCGTATAATTAGCTGCGGTTACCTCAACTCTTTTTAACTCTGGATTGAAGATGTCAACAGATAACAAGCACTTTAAAAGCACTCTTTTAAGCGGACTTGCAGTGGGCGTATTGGCTGTTATGGCCTCTAGCTCATCAGCCGCCCCTCAGACTGCCCTTAATACTGGCTCCATGGTTAGTGACAACGTTAAAGCTGTAAACGGTGTCACCGTACAGGATATTCGCGTTCGTGGTCTTAACCGTGTAAGTCTTGGTGCTGTGCTGCTGGCTATGCCTATTCGCCAAGGCGACGTATTAACCTCCGACAATGTTGCTCAGTCTTTAAAGCGTTTATATGCTACTGGTAACTTCTCAGATGTTTCTTTAGGTCTTGATGGCAATACTTTAGTTGTTAATGTTCAAGAGCTGCCAACCATCGGTGCTATTACCTTTGCTGGTAATGAACAGATTCAAGAAGAAGCTCTGAGAAATGTAGTTGAGCAGCAGGGCTTACGCGCTGGCGAACCAATCAATATCCAGACCTTAAGCCAGATTGAGCAAAGCTTAGTTGATTTCTATCACTCAGCAGGTATGTACACTGCTGAGGTTAAGCCTGTTTTAACCTACCTGCCACGTAATCGTGTTGACATTAAGCTCGAGTTTTATGAGGGTAAGGCAGCAGCTATCGATCAGATCAATATCGTTGGTAACAAGGCTTTTACTGAAGATGAGTTATTAGCTCAGATGGAGCTGCGCGATGATGTTCCTTGGTGGAATGTTATGGCCAACTCTCGCTACGAGACTCAGAAGTTCACTGGCGATCTTGAGAAGCTGCGTTCTTACTACATGGATCGTGGTTATGTACGTTTTAACGTAGACTCCACTCAAGTATCTGTAACTCCAGATAAGAAGAGCTTATACCTCTCTGTAGCTGTGACCGAAGGCGATCAGTACACTATCGGTAACTACACCTTACAAGGCGACGTCTTAAAGTATGGTCCACAGCTTAAAGAGCTGATTACTTTAGAGAAGGGCGCTGTTTATTCTGCTCGTGAAGTAACTAATACTGAGAAGGTTTTAACTAACTTCTTAGGTAAGTATGGCTATGCCAACTCCAAGGTAGTTGCTATCCCTGAGTACGATGAGGACAACAAGGTCGTAAACCTCAACTTCATGGTTGATCCAGGTGAGCGCATCTATGTAACTCAGGTAAATATTAAGGGTAACGTCTCTACAGACGATACCGTTATCCGTCGTGAGTTAAATCAGATGGACAACACTTGGCTCTCTAACGAAGCTGTTGAGCAGTCCAAGCGTCGATTAAATAGAACTGGTTTCTTCGAGACTGCAGATATCAACACTAAGCGTAATGGTGTAGCAACTGACACTGTTAGCTTAGAGACTGTAGTTAAAGAGCAGCCAACTGGCTCTATTCAGGGTGGTATTGGTTATGGTACCTCCTCTGGCTTTATGATTCAGGCCGGTATTTCCCAGAACAACGTATTTGGTTGGGGTACCCGTGCTAACATTTCAGCCTACCAAAATGACTTCCGTGAGCACATTGAAGTTGGTTATACCGATCCATACTTCCTCATCGATCAAATCTCTTTAGGTGCCAGAGTTTACTTTGACTCATTCCATGGTGATGATGCAGACGTTGTTTCATATGACAACGAGCAAATCGGTTTAGATGTTTCTACTGGTTATGCTCTGTCAGATAACCTCTACATCACTTATACCGCTGGTGTTCAGCAGATGGACATCACCTCCAATAAGTTCTTCTTGCAGGCTATCGACTTCTGGAGAACCTATGGTGAGGGTAATCTTAATAATGAGTTCTTAAACTTCACCTTTGCTATTAACCTGAACCGTAATAACTTAGACCGTACCGTCTTCCCAACTTCCGGTTCTCGTCAGAATTTAAGCTTATTTACTACTCTGCCAAGCATCTCAGACTTACAGTACTACAAGCTTGATGCTCAGACCTTCCATTACTTCCCACTCAATGACGAGCACAGCTTCGTGTTCTCTATCCGTGGTCGTGTAGCTTATGGTGATGGTTACGGTAATGTAGATGGCTTAAAGCAGAAGTTACCATTCTTCGATAACTTCTACTTAGGTGGTGATCAGTGGTTACGTGGCTTCAAGCGTAATAGTGTTGGTCCACGTGCTCTGTACCACAGCTCGAAGGATACTCTGACCATTGATGATGATGATAATTTAGGTGGTAACGCTCTGTGGGCTGCATCAGCTGAGATTATCTTCCCAACTCCATTTGTGGCTGAGGCTTATCGTTCACAGGTTCGTACCGCCGTCTTCGTTGATGCCGGTGCTCTGTGGGATACTAACTCGACTGAGTACACAGCAGGCTATAAGAATGCCCCTGACTACTCTAGCCCAAATAACTACTCAGCATCAGCTGGTGTATCTTTAACCTGGATGTCACCTGTTGGACCTCTGTCATTCTCACTGTCTAAGCCAATTGTTAAGCAAGATGGTGACGATGATGAGTTCTTCAGCTTCGACATCGGTGGTCGTTTCTAAGATCTCTTAGATAAGACCAACAAGGCGTGGGATGGCATAGTTAAACTTGCATGCAATCCCCGTCTTGTAGTGGGGCTTAAAAGGATATTGCGTCTTATTGTGCAAATAATGATAGCTATATCCAAGCTCAGCCCCAACTTGAGGCGCTACAACGCTTGTAGGCATAACGCAGGCTCTTTAGCAAAGTCTGTGAGTCTACTAGCCATATGTAATACGTATAAGTCCTTCTAGGCACAATCAGCATGCGTATGGCCTTCTAGGCACATGCACAAGTGTATGGCCTACTATAACAACGTAGTGCAATAGCGTTGTCCAAAAGATTTTGCTTTTCATCCGTACATGCTTACAGCTTATTGTCTGTTAAATAGTCACAGCTCTTAAGAAAATAAGCTAGTTTTATAAGACAAGCCTAATTTTAGTGACCTATACTGTAGCTACATGGATGTAAGTGATTAAGCTACTGCAGTTAATGTAGTATCATCAAACCAACATATTTTTCCTTGCTTTTGCTCGGGCAGTACTCTAAGGCTTACTAAAGATGGACTGTCGGTGCATCAATACCGCCAAATAACGGTTTCAGGAGTATTCTAAATGTTCAAGAAAGCTTTATTAGCCTCTGCCTTAAGTGTTGCTTTATTAGGTGCTGTTGGTCCAGCTGTAGCTGCTGAGGCTGCTAAGACCCCTACTGTTGCAGTAATTAACTTACCTCTCATCATGAATGAGATTCCTCAGGCTAAAGAGGTTGAGAAGCGTTTAAACAAGGAATTCTCTTCTCGTGAGCAAGAGCTGCAGAAGATGCAAGAGAAGGGCGCTAAGTTAGGTCAGGACATTAACTCTGGCAAGTACAAGGGCAACGAACTTACCGCTAAGCAGCGTGAGATTGCTCAGCTGCAAGCTGACTTCCAGTTAAAGGCTCGTGCACTGCAAGAAGATCAGCAAAAGCGCGTTCAAGAAGAGAACCGTAAGTTAGCCGTTGCTGTACAGAAGGCTATCGACTCAATCGCTGCTGAGCGTGGTATTGACCTCGTTTTACGTGGTGAGGCTATTGCTTACACCATTAGCGCTTTAGATATCTCTTCAGATGTTATCAAGCGTGTTTCTGCTGCTAAGGGCAAGAAGTAATTTAGACTCATAGCTAAGTTACTTTAGATTATAGGCTCATGAAATTTCCCAATAAAGTGAGCTTATAATGCTTAGAAGATGAATTTATGAGGAGCGCCCACGTACGAGCCTAACATGAGGCTACGACGCTGGGCGTAATTTTTGTCGGAACAGTGAAAAGGTAGAGTGCAATGTTAGTAAAAGACATAGCTGCCAAGCTCAATGCCGAGGTAATCGGAGACGGCGATATTGATATCGTTAGAGTTGCTAACTTAAAGACAGCCAAGGCAGGTGAAATCAGTTTCCTGTCCGACATTAAGTACCGTGATGTATTAGATGACTCTCAAGCATCTTGCATCATGATCAAGCCTGAATTTAAAGATCATGTAAAAGGCTGTGCCATTGTTACAGCAGATCCTTATCTTGCTTTTGCATTAGTCTCACAAATGCTTGATACCACTCCAGCTATTGCTTGTGGAATTCACCCAACTGCCTATGTTGCTGAGGGTGTAAAGCTTGGTAACAACGTAAGCTTAGGTGCTCACGTAGTTATCGAAAGCGGTGCTGTTATTGGCGATAATGTACAGATTGGCGCTAACTGTGTTATCGGACCAAATGCTCAAATTGGAGAGGGAACCAAGCTCTATCCTTTAGTCAGCCTCTATCATGATTGCGTTATTGGTAAGTACTGCTTAATTCAGTCAGGTACTGTCATTGGCTCTGATGGCTTTGGCTATGCTAACGATAAAGGCAAGTGGGTTAAGATTCCTCAGACTGGACGTGTGCTGATCGGTGATTACACTGAGATTGGTGCTAATACTTGTATTGATCGTGGTGCCTTAGATGACACCGTGATTGAGGGTAACTGCATCATCGACAATCTCTGTCAGATTGCCCATAACGTTAAGATTGGCTTTGGTACTGCAGTTGCTGGCGGCACTACTTTCGCGGGCTCAGTTACCATTGGTAAGTACTGCATCATTGGTGGCACTTCAGTATTTAATGGCCATATTACTATTGCCGATCAAGTTACCATCTCTGGTATGTGCATGGTGATGCGCTCTATTAAAGAGCCAAAGTCTGTCTACTCTTCAGGTATTCCTGCTCAGACTAATGCCGAGTGGCGTAAAACTGCTTCACGCGTCTTACATATTAACGATATGTATCGTCGCCTCATGGATCTTGAAAAGCAGGTCAAAGAACTAAAGTCTGATAAGCAAGACGACTAATCAAGGATACAAATTCAGCTGCGTTTTTACATCGCACGTCCTTACACGCTGCAAAGATCCGCGCATAGCATATTCATGGTCAAAGCTCATCCTTTGACCATATATACTTTGCTTCATGTCTAAGGCACGGATGCATTGTTTGATAAACTGTCAAACAGCTCATATTTAATCTCTCATGAGCTTGTAAGACATCTTAAGGATAGCTGAGCTTCTAGTTGCATCTTTCCTAGGCTACGATATAGGCGCAATGGGTGTATGTCTAATTATTAAGAGACATAACCTTTAGCTAGCAGAGCGCTTGCTGATGGCATCTTAAGATCTGCGGTAATTGATATTTTGTGTAAAATATCGAGTGCAATATGCTATGTTTCGCAGTTGAATTATTATCAAAAGCTTAAAAAAATCAGAGTTTCCTTATACAATGCATGGGCTGAAATCAGCACTTACCTTACAAAATTAGTAGCTTTATGCAAAGAATCTCATCATTAGAACGTATAATGTGGGATTGTAATTTTAAGAGCATTCAAAAATGCTTCTGTAAAGGAGCTATTTGATAGCAGCTGCGTGTTTTAGCCGATACGGGTAACTTGTTAACCGTATGAGATTTGGCGAGATTAATTTGGGTCCTACAAGCTCACGTTAGCTACGCCATGAAATTCACGCCATAATCGTAAGATTTGGCGGAAATAATTCACGAGCAATAAATGCCTCACACATAGAGGCTGCCCTTATCTTGGGTGTAATGCTTATTACTCTGCTTAATTAGCAGCTTGTTGGCAGTGGGTATTGCAACATATATCTTAAATAAAGATATGGTGTTTGAAGTGAATGTCCAGTGCCAACAGGCTGTAGCTTTTCCAATTATCAAGGTGGATACAAGTGACTTCTAACGAGAACAACGAAAAGAAGACCCTCAACGTCGAACAGATCATGGAGCTTCTGCCACATCGTTATCCTTTCTTAATGATCGATAAGGTTTTAGATTACTCCATTACTGAAGAGCACAAGACCTTAAAGGCAGTTAAGAACGTAACTTTTAATGAGCCAAACTTCACTGGCCACTTCCCAGGCAAGCCAATTTTCCCTGGCGTTCTTATTTTAGAAGCTATGGCACAGGCCACTGGCGTTCTCGCTTTCACCATGGTTGGTAAGCCAGAGCCAGGTGAGCTCTACTACTTTGCCTCTGTAGACAATGCACGTTTCCGTCGCCCTGTAGTACCAGGTGATCAGCTCATTATTGATGTTGAGTTCTTAAAGGAGCGTCGTGGCATCGCATCATTCAAGGGTGTAGCCACTGTAGACGGTGAAGTCGTCTGCTCTGCTGATTTAATGTGCGCAAAGGTTAAGAGCTAATTTAAGCCTCTTCAACACTTTATATACGGTACCTCGCGCCTAATCATGTAGCTGCAGGTAGCTTAGTACTTACAAAAAACTAAGCTCTCCACGCAACATATGATGGCATGTCCTCGTAGCTAACTTGCGCATACTTAAGCCTAAGCTTACGTTCATCATGTGCAAGCGTGCCTAAGAGCGCGAGTAGGCTTTACAAGCAGAAATTGCTCATAGTGCTTGAGTATCTTGTTGTGTAGACTCATCAAAGCACATAGGCTCATATAGCTATGAGATGTGCATGGTAGCTTAAGTTTGTTGAGTCTTAAGCATCAAAACACTATCAGCGCATGCTTGATAAATGCGTATAGCTAAAAGCCCTTGTAAAACTACCATAGTCATAAGATCACACAACTTGCTATAGCTAAAGAACTTGTAGAACTTTAGTCAAATTTGTTTGCCACTGAGGCAGACAAGTGATGATCTTGTGATCTTTAGGGTGTAATTCATTGCTTTGCTATGTTTAATCTATGCAATGAATGACATACTAAATCATGCTATCCATCAGAAAGTGCAACTGATGATGCTCTTTACATGTTCTGCTGTACCGTATAACGCAGTCCGTTTTTAATTTGCTCATAAAGTGGCAGGTCTATAAGCTCAAGGCTTATTGTGTGTCTGGTTGATCGTGCCTGAGCAAAACAATTTTCTTTTCCTGAGGGTGACAACATGGCAAACGAAAGCGCACCAAAGGCTGAGTTAACAGGTTGCAAAGCATTCCCATTAAGCTTTGATTTTCCTGGTGAGCCTCAGATTGCTTCATCAGCTACTATTGCTTCAAGCGCAATCATTCGCGGCAACGTTAAGATTGGTGAAAACGTTGTCATTCGTGACCACGTCATCATCGAAGGAGAGGTCACTATCGGAGATGGCTGCGTAATTGAGCCATTTTGCGTATTCCACGGCCCAAGCGAGATTGGTGCAAACAATCACTTCTATCAGTTCTGCTCTATTGGTGAGCACTGCCAAGATCTTAAGTATTTAGGCGAGAACACTAAGCTGTTTATTGGTGATGACAATACTTTCCGCGAGCATTGCACTGTGCATCGTGGTACCACTCAAGGTATTAATGAGACTCGTATTGGTTCTCACAATCTCTTCATGGTCAACGCACACGTTGCCCATGACTGTGTGATTGGTGATCACTGTATCTTTGCAAATAACGCAACCTTAGCAGGTCACGTAACCATCGGTGATTACGTAATCTTTGGTGGATTGTCTGCAATTCACCAGTTCGGTCGCGTAGGCTCACATGCTTTTGTGGCCGGTATGGCTGCCTTAAATATGGACGTGCCTCCATATGTTATGGCTGCAGGTCACTATGCTAAGCCATTTGGTATTAACAAAGTAGGTTTAGCTCGTCGAGGCTTTACTGACAGTGCTGTCAGCGCCATTAAGAAAGCTTACATGATCATCTACCATAAGCACTTAACCATTGAAGAGGCTATTCCACAGTTAGAAGAGTTAGCCCAAAAGGAAAGTGCAGTTCAGCCATTACTTGATTTCATCAAGGAAAACGGTCGCGGCATCGTAAGATAAGCAGACTCTAGCAAGCTACAGTAGTACGTAACTAGCCGATTACGTTTAAGTTAGCTGCTTTTTTTTAATCATAGCCATAGCTAAATGGATTGTCGTTTCAGTTAATGCTTAATAGCCATGCCACTAAATCTTGTATGTGGCGGCTGATAAGCTAGTATCTTAAAAAAGCTAGATCCTGGCATTTCACATAAGCACCGAGGCACAAACAACTACATTTGCTTTGAGTAAAGGTTTCTCGATGACTGAAGAAGTTTCTACCACCCCGCACCTTTACGCCATCATCGCTGGAGAGGTTTCTGGAGACACATTAGGTGCTGGCCTGATGAAGGCTATTAAGCGCTATGATCCTGAAGCCAAATTCATTGGTATTGGCGGCGAAAAGATGTCCAAGTGCGGCATGGTATCAGCCTTTGATATGAAAGAACTTTCAGTCATGGGTGTGTTTGAAGTCGCAGCTCATCTTATTCCGATCTTAAGAATCAGAAAGAAGATTACCGATATCCTCCTCAAGGCACGTCCGTGCGTAATGATCGGTATTGATTCGCCAGATTTCAATTTATATGTGGAAGGTAAGCTTAAAAAAGCAGGTATTAAGACTATCCACTATGTAAGTCCATCGGTGTGGGCTTGGAGAGAAAAGCGCATTGAGAAGATTAAGGCCTCATGTGATGAGGTATTAGCTCTCCTGCCTTTTGAAAAAGACTTCTACGATCAGCATGATATGCCTTGTACTTATGTTGGTCATACTCTAGCTAACTCAATTCCTTTAATCATCGATCAAGATGTAGCTCGTGAGCGTTGCGGCTTATATAAGCATTGTGTAGATACTGTCGATGGCAAGGTCTTGGCTATATTGCCAGGCTCCCGTCGTGGTGTTATCTCACGCATGATGCCAATTTATGCACGTACTGCTAAGCTCTTACACGAGAAGATTCCAGATCTCACCTTCATCTCTGTAGCTGCAGATCGTGATACTGCTTTGCTCATTAAAGACTTATGGTTAGAGCAAGCTCCGCAGATTTCTATTACTGTCTTTGTTGGCAATGGTCGTGATGTGATCGCCTCTGCTGATGCATGTTTGCTTACCTGCGGCACTATCGCATTTGAGGCAATGCTGCTTAAGACCCCAATGACTGTGGCGTACCGTGTCTCATGGTTAACTGCAGCCATTGCTCGCCGTCTCTTGAAAGTCTCCATGTATTCTCTGCCAAACTTACTGGCTAAAAAAGAGATTGTCCGTGAGATGATTCAGGAGGATTGCACTCCAATTAAGCTTGCCCATGAGTGCATTAAGCTCTTAACTTCAGATAACTTAATGATGAAGAAAGAGTTTGCCTCTATCCATGGTGCCATTCGTACTAATGCTGATGATTTAGCAGCGCGTACTGTCTTCAAGTTAATTGGCCAAGAACAGCTCACTCGTGGTTTACTTGAGTCTTCAGTAAGAAAGAGCGATAGCAACAGCAATGAAAGTGAGCTTATCACAGCAAGTAGCGACAAAGCTTTAGAGTCTAAGAGTAGCTCTAAAGACGAGCGTAGCAGCAAATCTAATAAGCGTCGTAAGACTAAGGCAAAAGAACAAGCTTACGCAGCTGAACCAAAGGTAAATGAAGCTGCCCCATCGGATACTAAAGTAGCTAGTGAGGCAATGAGTGAGCAACCATCTCAAGCTCCTGCAGAAAAGCCAAAAACAAAGGGCGGTTCAAGCTACAAGGACTTCTTTAAAAAGCGTCGTTTAGCTCAGGAAGCTCAAAATAAGAAAGATGCGCTCAAGAACGAGACAGTAGCAAATAACAATACTGCTACAGATACTGCTCTCTTGTCAAAAGAAGCATCTGCTATCAAGAGTAAGTCTCCTGCAAAGCCTGATGCAGCTGATGTAAAAGACGATCTTACTGTAGAGTCAGTTCACAAGCGTACTGATAGCACTAAGGAAAAGGATGAGGCCGTATCATCTGCTAGTGCCAAGCCAACCTTAAAGGAATCAGCCAAATCTGCAGTGTCTGATCTTGGTATTGCTATTCGCATCAAGAGTCCACGCAAAAACAAGAATGCTAATCGTACCTTACAACACGATCGCATTTAGGCTCTAAACAAATTCTCGCTACAGCAGGCATGTAAGATCTACATGCCTGTTGCGTTTTTAGCGACCCAAAACGCATAGCATCCTAGTCACCTTCCACCAAGCTAACTTATACTATCGCTGCATGACGAAAGCGATAGCTAGTCTAAGTACACACCAATGCAGATAGTTCGTGCCAAAGATCGGCAAGGATCATTTTGAGGCGTAGAATAGGTCTAAGCCAAGTATCTGAGTGTGTGGCGCAAATGCATACAATCTCTGGAGGTGTTTATGGCCAGAACAAAGAAGAAATCTCAAGCTGATAGTCATTACTCACAAGGCAATCTCTTGGATGCATGTGAGCAGAGCCAAGATCAAGCTAACGCAATAGATCTTGGAGATCTCTTTTCACACCAGGGTGAAGGAGATCAGAGCGATCTTGATAATAGTTTTGCTGCAGCTTTAAAGCGTCAGCAAGAGAAAAAAGATAGCCAAAGTATGCAGGTATCAGATAGTGCTAACGCAATTAACGACACGCAAGCACAGACAGCTGCTTCACCAAAGAGATCACGCAAAGGCACAACCACAGCAAAAGAGAGCGTGACTAGCAAAGATGCTAAGAGTACACGTAAGAAAAAGTCTACTATCATGCCGCCTTTTGACTACCCAATTGATCCTGTGACTAACGTTATTTGTGGTGTTGATGAAGCCGGTCGTGGTCCGCTTATGGGAGATGTGGTTGCTGCATGTGTGGTGCTTGATCATAACAATATGATCCCTGGTCTTAATGACTCTAAGAAGCTCACAGAAAAAGCTCGTGATGAGCTGGCTGTCTTAATTAAAGAAAAGGCTATAGCATGGGGTATTGGACGAGCCTCTCCTGAGGAGATTGACGAGTTTAATATCCTTAACGCTACTTACATTGCAATGGGGCGTGCCTATATTGCAATGAAGAAGCGCTGTAACTTAGCTTTAATTGATGGCAATCGTATTCCTAAGACCTTAGCAGAACAGGGCATTGTCTGTGAAACCGTGGTAAAGGGTGACTCGAAGGTGCCAGAGATCGCAGCTGCTTCAATCCTTGCTAAGACCGCTCGTGATGCTGATATGTATGAGCTCGATAAACTCTTCCCTCAGTACCACTTTGCCAAGCACAAGGGTTATCCAACAGCCGAGCATCTTGAGATCTTACAAAAACTGCCACTCTTAGATATCTACAGGATGTCCTTTGGCCCGGTTAAACGTATTCTTGAGCAAAAGGCAACCAACCCTCAAGATTAAAAGATCATCAAGCTCAAAAGATCTTCAATGACAAAAGATCATTAGGCTAAAAAGAGCTTCAATAACAAAAGATCATAAAGATCAAAGGAGCTCCTTTAACAATAGATCACTACGATCAAAAGACCGCCAGGAGCTAAAGATCACCAATAACCAAATGACAAAGCCGCTAAGAGCATGTTCAAAATGCCAGCATCAAGATTTATTTGCTCATGTTGTGCAGCTGATCGGGCGCTTTTGTTAAGAAAGATGCTGCTTAGGTACTGGCTTTAGGAACTTATTTTTTTCTCGCAAAGCCGCATGTATACGACGCTTGCGAGATCTACGTGTTCTTTGTATGGATTTACAAAGCGTTTTCTAGTAAAGTATCCAATATTTTGTTTGTAGAAGTGCAGCTGTAATATCGTTTACAACTGCGTTAAATAGGCAATTGGAGCCCAATGGCCTTAAAAGACGCTGTAATCATTTAGTCATGAACTAATGGCAGCGCCTTAACCGGTTTCGAGCAGAGGATCATTCCTCTGATGTGTTGCTTTGGCAACGCTAAGCAAGAAATCACTTCGTTGTTGCTTAAAGGGAGATAGTGCTGCTACTGCAATAAACCAAGTAAACCATGCTACGAGCGTGGACTTGTTTGTAGATGCGCACTGATTTTGCTGATGAACATTAACTATCTGGAATTTGAACAGCCGATTGCTGACTTATTAGCTCACATTGAGGAGCTTAAGAGATTAAGCACCACTGTCGGCAATGACGTTGATTTATCCAAAGAGTTAGAACAGCTCCAGAAGAAGAATGTTGAGCTCACTAAGAAGCTCTATTCATCTTTAAGCGCATGGCAGATTTCTCAGCTGTCTCGCCATCCAATGCGTCCTTACACCATGGACTATGTAAGCCGCATCTTCACCGACTTCCAAGAGCTTGCTGGTGATCGTGCCTTTGCTGATGATAAGGCAATCATTGGCGGTATGGCTCGTATCGATGGTATTCCTGTAATGCTTATCGGTCATCAGAAAGGTCGTGACACCAAAGAGCGTACTATGCGTAACTTCGGTATGCCACGTCCAGAAGGCTATCGCAAGGCTATGCGTCTGATGAAGTTAGCTGAGCGTTTTAACATGCCTATCATTACTTTCATTGATACTCCAGGTGCATATCCTGGTGTGGGCGCAGAAGAGCGTTCTCAGGCAGGTGCTATCGCTGAAAGCTTACGCTTGATGAGCGATCTTAAGGTTCCAGTTATCTGTACCGTTATCGGTGAGGGTGGCTCTGGTGGCGCTTTAGCTATTGGTGTTGGCGATCGCGTTAACATGCTGCAGTATTCAACTTACTCAGTAATTTCTCCAGAAGGCTGTGCCTCTATTTTATGGAAGAGTGCTGAAAAGGCCTCTTTAGCTGCAGAAGCTATGAACATTACTGCTGATAAGGTTAAGGGCTTAGGTCTTATCGATGAGATCGTTCCAGAGCCTTTAGGCGGCGCTCACCGTGACTATGACACCATGGCAGAAAACCTCAAGGCAGTCTTACTCCGTGAGATCAAAGAAGTTGCTGCCTTAGATGAAGTAGACCGTCTCAATCAACGCTTTGCCCGTCTGATGAGCTTTGGCTACTGCTAATTAACAAATACTCAGCAGCTTATAAGGCACAAATAAAAGTCTATAGCTGCATTGCTTAAGCGCCTGATTGCCTAACCGCTCTCAGGCGCTTTTGTTTTCCACTCAATAAAATCCCATCCAACGCATCACACGCAGCTCACATTGCATCAACTTGAGCTCACAACTCATAATCACCGCATTTGTTGCAATTAGATTACAAGCAATTTAAGCGGTGGAAGATCAAATATATACTAATGAACACAAGTCAAATCTTTTAGCTAAACTCGGTAGAGCTGTAATAACTATCGTGTATTTGGCTAAAGTGGATAGTATTCAGAATTTCTCAAGATTTCACTTGGTGTTGTATCTATTCAAATCTACACTAAAAGCCGATATCTACGCTAATCTTTATACATGTGCTTATGTTTAATAATGTGAAGTTGTTTGATATTTATTGATATGTTAAGAAACTGTTTCAAGTTTACTTTAGGCTAATAAACAGTATTTAAGTCACAGCTGATGCTGTAAGGCATTATGCCCCATCGGCTTGTATATGAGTCTCGTAAAAGTTAAAACACAATACCTCTCAAGATCAAAACAAGAGCATGTTCAGATCATGACATATAGCAACCCTAACGAGGATATAAATTGCGATTATATAAGTAGGTTATGATAAGAAAATTCAAAAATCTTGATGCAATGTGTGCGATGCAACAAGTACTTTGACTTAGTCACAAGAACGTTAGTTTTCTTCTCATAACTGCCTAATCAAACTACAGTGGAGTATCCATCATGGCAGTATATGTAAATACCAATTACAGCGCTCTTCAAGGCCAAAGATACTTAGGCAACGTCCAGAATTCTTTAACTACTACATATCAGCGCTTATCAAGCGGTATGCGTATCAATAGCGCTAAAGACGACGCTGCAGGCCTCCAGATCGCCGATCGTCTGACTTCACAGATCAACGGCCTCAACCAAGGCAACCGCAATGCATCTGACGGTATCGCCCTTGCTCAGACCATCGAGTCAGGTATTGATGAGATCTCAGGCATGCTCCAGAAGATCCGTACATTAGCTGTCCAAGCTTCCAATGGTACAAATACTTCAGAAGATAGAACCGCCTTAGCAAAAGAGGCAACTGCCTTAGTAAATGAGATGTCCAGAATTGCTAAGCAGACTACTTATGGTGGCGCTACAGTTCTTCGCGGTACTACAAAAGGTGCAATCTACAACACTACCGGTCAGAACGTAAAAGCCTCTGAAGGCGGCAAGATGACATTACAGGTAGGATCTAATAAAGGCGACACTATTTCTTTTGATGTTGCATCTTTTGTGTTCTCACATATTGCTAAAGGTGCAAGCAAAGGCTTCAAAGACATTAAAGGCGATGCAACTGATGCAGTTTTATTTTCCACTGCAACAGCTGCGCAGGAGTTAATTGGCTCTGTTGATGCTCTTATTGCCAAGGTTGATGCACAGCGTGCCAACTTAGGTGCAATCCAGAACAGACTTGAGAGCTCTATCCGCAACCAGTCTAATGTTGCTGCTAACGAAGCTGACGCACGCTCACGTATCCGTGATGCTGACTTTGCAGAAGAGTCTGCAAACCTGTCACAACAGTCAATCATTCAGCAGGCTGCCGCTTCTATGCTGATGCAGGCTAATACTCGTCCACAGCTCGGCTTAAGCCTCTTAGGTTAATAGGAGTAAGATCATGGCAGTATATGTAAACACCAATTACAGCGCTCTTCAGGGTCAAAGATACCTTTCTAATGTCAACAATAGCCTGACTACTACATACCAAAGACTGTCAAGTGGTATGCGTATTAATAGCGCCAAAGACGACGCTGCAGGTCTCCAGATCGCCGATCGTTTAACCTCCCAGATCAACGGCCTCAACCAAGGTAACCGCAACGCATCCGACGGTATCGCCCTTGCTCAGACCATCGAGTCAGGCATTGACGAGATCGCAGGCATGCTTCAAAAGATTCGTACCTTATCTGTTCAGGCTTCAAACGGCACTAACACTGCTGAAGATAGAACTGCTTTAGCTAAAGAAGCAACCTCTTTAGTTAATGAAATTTCACGTATTGCAAAGCAAACCACTTATGGTGGCTCAACTGTTCTGCGTGGTACAACTAAAGGCGCAATCTACAATACAACTGCTCAAGGCGCTGCTGCATCCAAGGGTGGTCAGATGACCCTACAGGTCGGTTCCAACAAGGGTGATACTATTACATTTGATGTAGCATCATTTGTATTCTCACACCTCGCCAAAGGCTCAAGCAAGGGCTTCAAAGACATTAAAGGCGATGCAAATAATGCAGTTTTATACTCAACCGCAACCGCAGCTCAGGAATTAATTGCCTCTGTTGATGCTCTTATTGCCAAGGTTGATGCGCAGCGTGCCGACTTAGGTGCCGTACAGAATCGTCTTGAGAGCTCTATCCGTAACCAGTCTAACGTTGCTGCTAACGAAGCTGATGCACGTTCACGTATTCGTGATGCTGACTTTGCTGAAGAGTCTGCAAACCTCACTCAGCAGAATATCATTCAGCAGGCAGCTGCTTCCATGCTGATGCAGGCTAATAGCCGTCCACAGCTTGGCCTGAGCTTATTAGGTTAATAGGAGTGAGATCATGGCAGTATATGTAAATACAAATTACAGCGCTCTTCAGGGTCAAAGATACCTCAATAACGTCAATACCAACCTGACTACTACATATCAGCGCTTATCATCAGGCCTTCGTATCAATAGCGCCAAAGACGACGCTGCAGGTCTCCAGATAGCCGATCGCTTAACCTCCCAGATCAACGGCCTCAACCAAGGTAACCGCAATGCATCTGACGGTATCGCACTTGCCCAAACCATTGAGTCAGGTATGGACGAGATCTCAGGTATGCTGCAGAAGATTCGTACCTTAGCAGTTCAGGCAGCTAATGGTACTAATACTGCTGAAGATCGTGGTGCTTTAGCAAAGGAAGCATCTGCTTTAGTAGCTGAGATGGATCGTATTGCAGAGCAAACTACTTATGGTGGTAGAACTGTGCTTGAGGGTGGTACCTCCAAGTCTATCTATACCAAGGCTCAAAATGCTACCAAAGGCGGCAAAATGACCCTTCAGGTAGGATCCAATAAGGGTGATACAATTTCTTTTGATGTAGCTTCTTTTGTTTTTTCAGCAATTGCTAAGGGTTTCAGTCTCGGCTTTAGAAAAGATGGTAATACCCTTAAAGAGGCATCAAAGGGAAATGCTATTCTTTTCTCCACTGCTTCAATGGCCCAAGATCTTATTAAGTCAGTAGATAGTATCATTGCGAATGTTGATGCTCAGCGTGCCAATTTAGGTGCGATCCAGAACAGACTTGAGAGCTCCATCCGCAACCAGTCTAACGTTGCTGCTAACGAAGCTGACGCACGCTCACGTATTCGTGATGCTGACTTTGCTGAAGAGTCTGCAAACCTGTCACAGCAGTCTATCATTCAGCAGGCTGCCGCTTCTATGCTGATGCAGGCTAATACCCGTCCGCAGCTAGGCTTAAGCCTCTTAGGCTAATAGGAGCTAGCTTATGGCAGTATATGTAAATACAAATTACTCAGCTCTGCAGGGACAAAGATACTTAGGCAACGTCCAGAATTCTTTAACTACTACATACCAGCGTTTATCAAGCGGTATGCGTATTAATAGCGCCAAAGATGACGCTGCTGGACTGCAGATCGCCGATCGCTTAACATCCCAGATTAATGGCCTCAACCAAGGCAACCGTAACGCATCTGATGGTATCGCTCTTGCCCAGACTATTGAGTCAGGCATGGACGAGATCTCAGGCATGCTTCAAAAGATCAGAACCTTAGCTGTTCAATCAGCAAATGGTACTAACACCTCAGAGGATAGAACAGCTCTGGGTAAAGAAATGGCAGCCTTAGCAACCGAAATCAACCGTATTTCAACACAAACAACCTTTGCAGGTAAAACTGTGTTGAATGGTAAGATTGATGGCTCTATCTACGAAACCCCAGCAGCCGGCGGCGGTGGTGGCGGCGGCGGTGGCGGCGGTGGTGGTGGCGGCGGCGGCGGTGGTGGCGGTGGCCAAAACGCTGTTGCTGGTGGCACCGGTGCCCTCACGCTACAAGTTGGTTCCAACAAAGGCGACACCATTACTTTTAATGTCGACTCGGTTTATTTTTCCAAGATCGCATCTGATACAAATCTAGTTGGTGCCGATAAGTTCTTTAAAGTTGATAACAAGGGCCAAGTATCGATTGATCTGACAAAGATTACGTTTAATGGCGCTGGCGGTGGTCAGGGTGCTAATGCTAAGGATATTGGCGACGTCATTAACCTTATGGATCAGGCAATCGCAAAGGTTGATGGCATGCGTGCCGACCTTGGCGCTTTGCAAAATCGTCTTGAGAGCTCAATCCGCAATCAGTCTAACGTTGCTGCTAATGAAGCTGATGCACGCTCACGTATCCGTGATGCTGACTTTGCTGAAGAATCTGCAAATCTATCCCAGCAGTCCATCATTCAGCAGGCAGCTGCTTCTATGCTGATGCAGGCTAACACCCGTCCTCAGCTGGGCTTAAGCTTACTTGGCTAAGTGCTGCTTACTTGAATGTATCCTTTTAGCTTAGTTTTATAAGCTAAATGAGGCCGTCAAAGGTTGGAAATACTAACTTTTGGCGGCCTTTGTGTTTTTGGGGGGCCTGTATGATTGTTCTACATGGCAGGCGATATTCGTTTGGATGCGATATTTATCTGAGTTGTTACTTAAATTTCCAATATGCATGGGATCTGGGTTAGATCGTATTATCATATCTGCCACAAGTTAAGACTGATGCGCTAAGGTAGGTTTGATGATGGCAATGGATGAGTTAAAACGAAATCTAGTTGATGCTGAATGCCGCTATAAAGTGGCTGTTCAGAACTTACGTGGCACAATGCAGCGTAAACAGATAGTAAACAAGCTTAATGACTCATCCGACCCAAGTAAGGTAGCTTCTTATCGAATATTAGGAAATGCCATGTATGCTGCGGAAAGTGGAATTGCCGCAATTAAGCCTATACGTGGTGTTCCTGAGGTTGATAGATGCGCCTTAGAATGCCTCTCAGCTCTTGTTGATCTAACTCATGCGCAGTTGCTGCACCATAATGCTTATGGTAAGAGAGTCGGTGTTGCTGATGAGTCTTCGGATGGGAGCAACTTAGCTTGTAGTTTAGCTTGTAGTGCTGGAGTAGAGCGTAAAGGGCTAATTAAGCGTCTCGTTACTGGCATGTCAGGAGGTGCTGATTCAACTTTAGCATTAGTGCTTTCGTGTGTGCTACGCGATCGCTATGGCTATGCAGTTACTGCAGTGCACTGTATTCATAGATTAGATCCTGATGATGACATTTGGCTCAGTAACAACATCGATGTTTGTCAGAAGTTAGGCGTAGAACTTAAGACGCCTGTGCTTAATATTGTGTATGGCAATGGAGTATCGCCTGAGGAAGTATCGCGCAATGAGCGTTATCGTGAGCTCATCAGTGAGGCATCAAGTGAGCATGATGCTTTAGTCTTTGGCCATCAAGCAGATGATCAAACTGAAAGTTTCCTTCTTGCATTAAAGCGCGGCTCTGGCCCACAAGGTCTTGGGGGTATGGGCTTTATACGCGAGGATGATCGTGGCTTAATTATCAGACCTTTGCTGATGCTGCATAAAGTTGAGGTTGAGCAGATCTTGGTATCTTCATCCATACCTTACGTCTACGATCTTTCTAATAGCTATTTAAAGTTTGAACGAAACTTTATGCGTTTAAAAGTATTGCCTCTTATGCGATCTCGTTTTGCCGGCGTGGATAAGGCAATCTTGAGATCTCAAGCTTTATGCGCAGCAGAGCATGACTTAGCAGAACGCTTTATTGAAAGTCAGATCTCCACTTATCTTAAGCAAGTAGATGATTATCCGCATTATTGCTTTGACTATAGCAAGCTAGATCTTACTGATCGTAACTTAAGTACCATGCTCTTAAGGGCATTTTTCAATAAGTATCTCAAGATCTCTGTTGAGCTAAATATCATTGAGCAGTGCTTAGAGTTGATGTCGCGGCCAAATGACAGTAACGGCCTAGTTAAGCTCAATGCATGTGGCCCTTTTGGTCATGATCTTATGATCTCAACTTTTGCTCAGAAGCTTTATGTTTATGAGTGCGATCCTTTAGAAGATTCATTAAAGAAGCGTCCATCATCGCCAGCGCTTGTAGATGGTTGTTGCTATAGATTGGATATTGGCTCAGCACTTACTCTGGGTTCTTATGAATATGCCTTGCATGAGCAGTTGGATAATGATTTTGATTGTGGTGTAGTTGGGCGTATTGATCTTGATGTTCCAGGGGATGGAGTTTTTCTAGACTTTAGCTATACAGGATCACTCAAGCTAAAGCCGCTTAAAAGATCTCATTCTAGAGAGGTAAAGAAGATCTTCATTGAGCATGGTGTTGCTCCGTGGCAGCGCATGCGTCAGCCGATCGTGGTTGATGGCAAGGGCAATAAGTTAGCGCTAGGAACTGTGTGCTTGTTAGATCATTCATTAAGATCGGAGCAGTATTCAAATATGGCTTTACGTAAGCTTAGGCTCACAATTAAGAGAAAAGCTTAGGTTGCGTCTGCAGACTATTATTAGAGATCTTGGGAGGCTTTGCAGACTATTATTAGAGATCTTGGGAGGCTTTGCAGACTTCTAATATAAGATCTTAGATAGCTAGTACAGATGGGATTTTGAGATCGCCAAATATAAAGATGGCCTGACTAGATCTGCCTAGTCAGGCCGTCTTTTAACTGGGATAGTAGAATTCTGTTTTAGGCGAACACAATATGCGTTGTTCTTAACCTTGCTTGTATATATAGAGTGCTAAAAACTCTAAAAGTTCCAAAATTTATTAAACTTTTTTGTAGAGCTGTTAAATATTATCTAAAACTATAAAAAAAGCGCTACATATGGGCTTAATGAGCGCGTGTTTGTGATTAAAACTAGCGATCTTGATCGTTTTTGTCAGTTGGCCTTTTAAGATCTCATTAGCATATTGTTATGGTTTGACGAAGATAAAAGCTGTGAGGATTGTCTAAAGTAGAGTATGCAAGATCGAGTAGGCTTTTGACCAATCAAAGGCTCGTGGTAATATGGACGAATACGTCCGCTGTTGCTAGCTTAGAGCGCCTTTTCTTTGTGGATAAAAAGGATGCATCATTGCGGATGACATTAAGATTCAGGCAGGGAAGGATTAATGATGGCTAACGGAGCAAAGCTCGTCTCTTTAAGCGCTATTGTCAGCATGGCATTAATGAGTGCATGTACCTCTAATGAAGGTTTAAACTCACAGAGCGCAGTTAATGATCCTGCTAATAAGGTTATTGAAAGCCGCCTGATGAGCGACTACGAGGTCATTAAGACTGTCTCTTCTCAAATTGACCGTAATAATATTTACGACAATAGCATGCAGCCAGTTAACAAGACTGAAAAGTGCTTAATTCCATTCATGGTTGCTGATGCTGCTGACTCGCGTATGTACTGGGATGGAAAGTGCTCTAATGGCCATGCAGTAGGTTTAGGCCGTGCGGTACGTACTATTGCTGATAAGAAAGTAGCTGAGTACCTGATTGAGATTGACGAGAAGAACCCAGATACCTTACATACTTACCTGCGTTATGACGCTGGACGTTTTGATAGTGAAATCGGTTATAGCGTTCTGACCTTAAAAGATAATAAGTTCACTGGCTTTAGCGCCACTATGGGCTATAACGACCAAGACTGGCTTGATGGTACCTACGAGTTTACTTATCGCTATGAAGATACTGCAAACTTCGTCTCATACACTAAGATCATCGATCTGCTATCAGGTGAGTATTCATCCATTATCGCTTATCCAAACTTCAGCCATGACTTACTCAATGCCTCGGATAATGTGTTAAGCAGCATTTCTAAGACATATCGTTTGCTCGAAGGCCGCACCATGATTGGGTTATCCTACATTTGGCTCAAAGATGGCCGTTTGTTAATGAAGGATAATGCTACTGGTAGCGATAGTATCTTAACTGAGCATCCTGCTGAGCTTGAGACTATGGTCAATGAGATTCAAGATAAGGTAGCAGCTCAAACTGATATTGTGTCTAAGGAAGTTGAGAAAGGCTTTGCCAAGGTCGAAGAGTATTCTTCAAAGCAATGCAAGCGTCCAAATGCTTTCTTCAAAGGTGATGAGGTGAATGTTGTTTGTGACTATCTTTTCAACCTTAATGCAGCCTATGATCAGTTAGTTGAGGCCAAAGAAGTTCGCTCTCATGAAATTGATTCTTTCCGTGACAGCCAGAACCAGCGCCTGCAAAAGCTCAATGACTACCTTAAGAACTTCAAGAAGTTAGGTTCTCCAGAGGATAAGAACTAATTTAGCGATCTCTCTTGTATGTGAGTAGCTCATAAGCTAGTTAAGTCTTATCTGCTTTAGATCCTACTCAAACAAAAACGCCCCATTGACCTAAGTCTCTGGGGAGTTTTGTATTTGGGGGTAAGCCATAATTAAATGCCAGGCTTACCCTTAATATCTTTAAACGAGCTTAACGGTAGGAACTGTACCGCTAGTGTCGCCGTAGTGGTTGGAGATAAAGTCATCAATAGTAACCTTAACTCCTTCCTCTTTTTCGATCATGTCGACTAAGCGCTTGCGCAGATCCATTTTGATGTCGGTATAGCAGATGTCTCTGATGAGGTTGTTAATCTCATACTCATCATTGTAGTTGTCGTGCATGAAGTCATCACGGTATCTATCAGCCTGGCAAGTCTCAATACCAGAGAGATCATCGGATGAAACCTCGTAGACAAATTGCTTAGTACGGATGCCACGAGCTACACGGCTTTGAGTGATGTAGTAGTACAGAGCCTCGCTCTCATCAATTTCTTTATCATCTAAAGAAAGGAGGTTCTGACCATAAAGATCTTCAGCATCAATACCAGCAACGGTTAGCATGGTCTTGCTTAGAGATAAGGTAGAGACTAAGTGGTCTACTACTTTGCTATCTTTAATAGCACCACCTGCAATAACTAATGGTACCTGTGAGCTATCAGCATGGATTGAGGAGGCGTAATCATCCTCACCCTTGCAACGCTTGTCTAAATTACGGCCGCCAAAGTGATTACCAGTAGCTGCAGTAAAGACGATAACTGTGTTATCCCACTCACCTGAGTCTTTGAGCTTTTCTACTAAACGACCTAGGTTATTATCAATGCTATTGCACTGAGCTAAGTGGTTCATGTAATCAGAACGGAAAGAACCAGCGTAAACCTGAATGGTGATAGGTACAGAGCAACGTACAAAGTTAACGCGCTTATCCTCATCAGGAGCAACGACAGTCTTAACGAGCTCATCTTCATTAGGAGCAGTGCCGTTTTGCTTAGCTAACTTTCTTTCAGCTTCTTTAGCTGCCTTTTGCTCATCGGTAAGCTTATCTTCTTCACGTGCCTCAAGCACAGAGCGCTTGATCATGGAGATGCATGGCTCGCCGTATGATAAAGTCATGAAGAAAGGCTTGGAGCTATCACGCTTATCTAAGAACTCTAAAGCAAAGTCTGTAAGCTTATCAGAGCGCCAACCGTTAAACTCAACCTTATTGTTGTTCTCATCAAAAACGTGGCCTGCAAAAAGCTCTGAGGTAGCGTTAAGGTCATCAGATGCACGCCAGAAGCCATTGAAGCCACCACGCTTATCAGCTGGAACTGCTTCGCCCTTGGTGCCGCCTAAGCCCCAGTGACCGATAAAAGAGGTCTCATAACCTGCATCGGCAAAGCTATTAGCAATGGTCTTGCAGTCGCTTGCAAGAGCTTGTCCCTTGCAAAACACCTGGTTTTCTACAGGAGTACGGCCAGTCATAACTGCTGCTTTGAATGCTGCAAGAGCAGGGGCAGTGTTAAAAGCGTGATTAAACTTAATACCTTGTGCAGCTAGCTCATCTAAAACCGGAGTAACTGGAAGCTTTTGGCCATAGCAGCCGCAAGTATCAAGGCGTTGCTGGCCGCTGAGACAGAAGATGATGTTTGGTCGGTTAGTCTGAGTTGACATGCTGTATTCCTTTCAGATCTTAGTGCATAACTCTATAAGCAATAAAAGTCAGAGCTTATCGCTAATGCGCACCCCCAAGACGTCTGTATATGGGCTGATGTCTTGGGGGTGAGTATGAGCAAAAAGCCGACGCGCCGCAATTACTGCAATTTACTTGCCTAGTATGGCTTTGCACTCAATATCATACAGACAAAGTTACACTTTTGCACATAGATACGGACAAATGCCGTACACGACTAGACTTTTATCTTGAGCGGGCGCTATTTACATGTTTGTTTAAGTGGCATGCTTGAGGTCAATTGCACTTGCTGACTATGACTAACTGGCTCAATTTCTTTGAATGTGGTGGGTTATAGCGATTAGCTAATGTGGGTTTGGAGGCTGAAAAATGGAAAGTAGGTATTGAGGCAATAAGAGCTGTATGGTTTTGGGTGGATGGATATTTTTAGCTTGATAAGATGGGAATGGGGTTTTGCAAGATGGCCAGATATAAAAAACATGGCCATCGAGACTTTTTAAAGCATAAAAAAACCCTGCTAAATAGCAGGGCTTTTTTAAAGAGTCGAAAGCTATTAGATTAACCTAAAGCCTTGATCTTCTGAGCAAGATCGCTCTTATGACGAGCAGCCTTGTTCTTGTGGATTAAACCCTTGCAAGCTGCACGATCTAATACTGGCTCAACTTCCTTGAAAGCTGCAACTGCTGCTTCTTTGTTGTTAGCGGCAACAGCGTTTAAAACCTTCTTTACTAAGGTACGCATCTTGGAACGAGCAGCAACATTACGCTGACGTGACTTCTCGGTTAACTCAACGCGCTTCTTTGCGGACTTAATGTTAGGCACAAATAGCTCCTGGAATTTATAAAGTACTTTAAAATGTAGAGCCACGGCTGCCATATGAACAAATGCCGGTGGCACTAAACGCGCTATTATACCAAAGCGAAGAGGAAATTGCATATTTTTGTGTGCGAGATCCCGATTTTTTGAAAAGTAAGCAAAATCTTTGCGTTTTTAGGAGCTGCAATTTGTGCTCTAAAGCCTTATTTTATCGGGAGTTTTGAGTAGATTTGGATTCATGGGAAATTTCGCTATAGCTGAAGTATTGATCTTGTCATAGGACTTTCGAGTGTGACATTTAATAGCTTTTTGACCATAACTTAAAGCTCTCGATTGCCTTTCTAGATATCGCTACAGGGATTTTTCTTGAGCATCAAAGCATCATCATATTTTTGGAGGAGATGAAGCGGCAAAGTGGCATGCGTGTGTTTTGTGTGGGCGGGGCTTAGCTCAATGCTATGTGGGGAGTAACTTAGTTGAGGCCTTGCCTTTTATGAGTAAATCTCATAGCAAAGTCTTATATGATTAGATTGTTATATGCCTTTGCTTATCATGGAATGTAGAAGCTTTACTCTGAGTTTGATCGCTTTAAATCGTAGTTCGATAACATTTTGACTATTTTCATGGCACACATCTATTGCTATGAGTGCTAGGATTAGCAACCTAAGTATCTTCTATGGAAGCTAATGAACAAGTCTGCTCGGCTTATGACTCTCTAATGGACTAGCTTGAGTGTTGTCTAAAAGCATTAGTGTCTATAGTAGTTATAGGGCCCGTGTACACTGGGTTTACAGATGCGGCGCAAAATTTGCTGTAGATGCGTTCATGCATTTCGATAGTATCAGGAGAGTCCAATTGGCTAATCAGTTTAGTAAGCGTTTAATGCAGTTACTGCTAGGCTCATGTGTACTGAGTGCGTCGGTGTTTACAGTTGCATGTAACAGCGTCTCACCAGTCACTGGCAAAACAATGACTGATCAAGAGCAGGCTGCCTATGAGGCTGAGATCGAGCGCGTAAATACTCTCAAGGTTAATTGTCGTAAAGAAGACGGTAAGAGCTGTAATGTTATGGCTACCGATGTTCTTGCTGACTACGAAAAGAGCCATAATTTCGACGATCTTAAGAGTGCTATCTTACTTGCAACCAAAGCTTGTTATACAGATAAGCGTTATTGCTTAACTAAAGGCGATCTCTTCTACCGTGCTTACAAAGATGGCCATAGCATTGATAGCTTCTTACCAGGCCGTTACATTCGTGAAGAGATGTCTGAGGCTTACAAGATGGCTACTGACAGTGGCGATCTTGCGATTGCAGCAGATGCTTATTACAAGCTTGGCTTAGTGAATACTGACTTTGGTCGTGTCAAAGAGGCAAAGCAAAACTTTGACATGAGCTGTAAGCTTGGCAATTCTTCATACTGCTTAAAGGGTGCAACTAAGTTAGCATCCTCCACCTCAAAGGATTCAGATGATGGCAAGGCTTTAATTGAAAGTACCAATGATACTTTCAAGAAAGCTTGCGATCTTAACAATGTAGATGCATGTATTTCTTTAGCATCTCGTTTAGATGAGCAAAAGAAGCCTGCTGAGGCTGAAGCTGCACTGCAGAAGGCTTGCTCTTTAAAGGATAAGAGTGCTTGTGAGAAATTAGCCGTACGCTACACCAAGCAAGGCAAAAAGGCTGAAGCTCGAGATGCATATAAGCAGTCATGTGATTTAGGCAACGTTAACAGCTGCTATGTGCTCTCTCGTGCCGAGATTCGTTTAGGCGAGATTGATAAGGCTGCTCCATTAGTACAAAAGACCTGTGATTCAGGGGATGCAAATGCTTGTTACATTAGCGGAAGCCTCTATCAGGTTAAATCCAATTCACAGCAGACTTTAGCCTCATTAACTAAGGCATGTGCTGCAAATAATGCCGATGCATGCTATGCACTTGCTATTTCAGAGTCATCTGATCGCTCTGGCATGATGTCTAAGGCATGTAGCTTAGGCAATAAGAATGCTTGCGATGCTTTAGCATCTACTTTCGTGCAGTCAAATGCTGATGCAGTAGGAGCTTATAGCAGATCTTGTGATGCAGGCAATAAGGATGCTTGCGTTCAGTCTGGTTTATCTTTAGCTGCAACTGGCGATATTAACGGCGCTAACAGCATGCTTTCAAAGGCTTGTGATCTTAAGTCAGCCGTAGCTTGCGAAATGCTAGCCGTTTCTAGCATGCGCTCTGGTCACTATGATGCTGCAGTAAAGTCTGATACTCGTGCTTGCTCATTAAACTCTGCTAATGCCTGCAACCGTTTAGGTCTTTTCTATACCGATGGCATTGGTGTTAAGAAGAACCTGAACACTGCATTAACTTACTTCAACAAGGCATGTAAGCTTGGCAACAAGGGCGCTTGCTACATTGTTAATGGTAAGTAGAACTAAGCAATTACAGTATTAGTTTCAAAGCCATATCACTTGGCTTTGCTAATTACGAATGAAAAAAGCCAGACCGGTTCAGCCAGTCTGGTTTTTTTTCGCCCAAACAAAATGATTACTGAGCCAACGACGATGGGTGGATTACCTCTGCCCATGCCATTTGCTATCCTCATAAAATGTGCAAATAGAGGGGTATTAATGGCGTTCATGGTCGTGCTGAACACGTTTGAGGCGCTATGCCGTGTGGCCTGAACGGCTCGGGGTAGATATTAGCCGCTATGCCTGTGTAGCCTGAACGGCACGGGGTATGGGTAGAGATGAGGCGCTATGCAGTGTTGCCTGAAAGGAACAGGGCATGGATGGGCGGCTATTGCGTACAGGGGTTGGTTTTTGTGAATAATTTAGGTAGGTAGCTGTAAGCTTGTGGTGCAAATGACCATGATTTTTAAGCGAAAGTATGCGATTTTGCACTAACTTAGTGCTCATCGGGTGTATGATAAGCGACTGTCACCTAATCGCTTATATAATCAGTCATCAAGACTTTGTACTAGTTCAATCAACGCTCTTCATTTAGGCCATTGCTTCGCACAATTAAAGGGCTATATAGCTTGATTGAGGCTTGCAAACTCAATAATATTAAGCATTCGGTGTTTTGATGGCAGTAGGTTCACTTTAGTGCATCAACCTAAACGTGAAATTTGTTGCTGTTGTTATGGTGTGTTTAACATAGAGCATGCTCATGTTTAAGCACTTTAAGCCGTAGCTCGTGACCAAGCTCAAGCTTTGGAGTCTAGATACATTAAATGTCTTTAGATCGCGAGCATTGCTTGCTATTGTGCTTTCTTTGCAATATGGAGTGGCCCGTAGCAATGCAAAAACAACTGCCCTTAGACAGATCTAAAGTATGTAGCAACCTGTAAAAGGTACTTATGATTTAGATTCTGCAGCGCTATTTAAGTAACGTTAATCTTAGTTGGTCTAATGAGTTACTTAAGTGCGTCAGGTAGTTTGCTTAACTAGATGTTGTTTGTAAGCTTGGATAAGGCTTAATAGGAAAGGATCATGCGTCTTTATCGTTGGTTGTCTGATTATCATGGCTCCGAAAGAGGAATTGCGCTAGCTATTGGCAATTTCGACGGCTTTCATATGGGCCATCAGGCCGTTATTGAACGCATGAAGCAAAAGGCCAAAGAACATAATCTTGAGACTGCAGTGATGATCTTCGAACCGCAGCCAATGGAGTTCTTTGGCAAAGAAGTGCCAGCTCGACTGTTCTCTGTACGCGATAAATTGCGTATGTTCCGTGCTGTCGGCATTGAAAACGTGTTCTGCATGAACTTCACTTACAAATTTGCAGATATGGATGATAAGCAGTTCACCTCAATGCTCTTTGATAAAATTGGCGTTAAGAGTGTTACTGTAGGATCTGACTTTAACTTTGGTCGTAGAGGTGCATATAACTTAGACGACCTGAAGCGTTGTGCTCAAGAGGCTGGCGTTGAATGCTCAGCTATCGAGAAAGTGGAGAATGATGGCAAACGCATCTCTTCAACCTTGCTGCGCTCTTTAGTTAAAGATGGCGACTTCTCAACTGTAACTAAGTATATGGGGCATGAGTACTCCATTGCAGGTCGTGTAGTTCACGGTAATGCAATTGGTCGTACCATAGGCTTTCCTACTGCTAACATCAATCTCAACCGCCGTGTATGCCCGCTTAAGGGTGTATATGCCGTCAAGATTACTCTTGAGGGTGCCGTTTACGATGGTGTGGCGAATGTAGGTTACCGCCCAACTATTTCAACACCGACACTTAATACTCTGCTTGAGGTTCATATCATCAACTTTACTGGCGATATCTACGGTAAAGAGATCGAAGTTACTTTTAGATACAAGATCCGCGATGAGATGAAGTTTGAGAGCTTAGATGCTTTAGTACAACAGATTAGTGCCGACAAAGAGCGTGCACTGACACTTTTAAGCCGCAAAGATACTTAACAGTATGGTTAAAGGTGATGTAGGCAAGCAAGAAAGCATTTCTTGCACTTTGGTCTACGCACTTTTAAATTAAAGCTTTATTGAGCGTAAGCTAGGTAGAGTACAGAGATTTTTAAGATTGCTTTGATCTCGAGTTATGGTTGTGAGTCAGCCTTTGTCCACTTAGTAAAAGTGAACAAAGGCTGGGGTCATACCCATAAGATTCAAAGTTTTTATGTTAATCGTTATTACAATTTAGGATGCTTCCAATGGCAGATTACAAGTCCACTTTAAATCTTCCTGAGACCGCATTCCCTATGCGCGGCGACTTAGCCAAGCGTGAGCCTCAGATGCTCAAGAACTGGGAAGAGCAGGATCTGTATAACAAGATTCGTAAGTCACGTGAGAACTGCGACACTTTCATTCTCCACGACGGCCCTCCATATGCCAACGGTAATATCCACATTGGCCACGCGATTAACAAGACTTTAAAAGACATTATTATTAAGGCCAAGACTCTTTCTGGCTTTGACTCACCTTATGTGCCTGGATGGGACTGCCATGGCCTGCCTATTGAGTTAAAGGTAGAAGGCGAGGTTGGCAAGCCAGGCGAAAAGATCGACGCAGCTCAGTTCCGTGAGGAGTGCCGTAAGTACGCTCATCGCCAAATCGACGCTCAGAAGAAAGACTTCAAGCGTTTAGGTATCTTTGGTGATTGGGACAATCCATACCTCACCATGAACTTCGATACCGAAGCTAACATTATCCGTGCTCTGGGTAAGGTTATTGAGAATGGTCACTTCATCTTAGGTTACAAGCCAGTTTACTGGTGTATGGACTGTCAGTCTGCTTTAGCTGAGGCTGAGGTTGAATACTACGACGTAACCTCTGATGCCATCTTCGTGCGCTTCTTAGCTGAGGATAAGGATGCCGTCTTAAAGGCATTTGGTACCGACGCTGGTGAAGGCGACGTAAGCTGCGTAATTTGGACCACCACTCCATGGACCTTACCTGCAAACCGTGCTATCTGCTTAAACGAAGGTCTTGAGTACTCCTTAGTTCAGGTTAAGGGCGAAAAGGCTGGTCGTTACATCATCGCTAGCGAGTTAGTTGAAGGTGTAATGAAGACCATTGGTATTGGCGAGGATGACTACTCTGTATTAGCCGTTTGCGCTGGTGCAGCATTAGAGAACCTGCGTTTCCACCACCCATTCTATGAGCTCACTGTTCCAGTAGTTTTAGGTAACCACGTTACCTTAGAGGCTGGTACTGGCTGCGTTCACACCGCTGGTGGCCACGGTCTTGACGACTACTATGTTTGCATGAAGTACAACCTTGAGATCTTCAACCCAGTAGGTCCAGATGGTTGCTTCCTGCCAAATACTCCTCTGTTTGCCGGCCTGAACGTATTCAAGGCTAACCCAGAGGTTATCAAGGTATTAGTTGAAAAGGGTGCTTTATTAAAGGCTGAGAAGATCACCCACAGCTACCCACACTGCTGGCGTCACAAGACCCCAGTTATCTTCCGTGCTACTCAGCAGTGGTTCATTACCATGGACGGTAATGGTCTGCGTAAGCGTGCACTTGAGGAGATCAAGGGTGTTCGTTGGATTCCTGCATGGGGCCAAAACCGTATTGAGGCAATGGTTACACAGCGTACTGACTGGTGTATTTCACGTCAGCGTACCTGGGGTATGCCATGTGCCGTCTTAGTTAACAAGGAAACTGGCAAGATCCACCCAAGAACTTCTGAGATCATCGAGAAGGTCGCTAAGGAAGTTGAAAAGAAGGGTATTCAGGCTTGGTGGGATCTTAAGGTTGAAGACTTAATTCCTGCTGAAGAGGCTTCTTTATACTACAAGGATCCAAACACCTTAGACGTATGGTTTGACTCTGGCTCAACCCACTTCTCAGTTACCGATCAGCGTCCTGAGTTCCGTGGTAAGACTGCAGATCTCTACCTTGAAGGTTCAGATCAGCACCGTGGCTGGTTCATGTCATCCTTAATGCTTTCTGTAGCCATGAAGGATAAGGCTCCATACCGTCAGGTTCTTACCCACGGCTTTACCGTGGATGAGAAGGGCCGCAAGATGTCCAAGTCCTTAGGCAACGTTATTGCTCCTCAGGAAATCTGGGACAAGATGGGTGCCGACGTGCTTCGTCTGTGGGTTGCTACTAACGACTACACTGGTGATATCGCTGTTTCTCAGGAAATCTTCAAGCGCTCATCCGATGCTTACCGTCGTATCCGTAACACCATCCGCTTCTTACTGGCAAACTTAAATGGTTTCGATCCAGAGCAGCACATGGTTAAGTTTGAGGACATGGTTGAGCTCGATAAGTGGGCCGTTTCCTTAGCTAAGAAGACCCAGGATAGCATCATTGCTGACTACGACAATTACGATTTCCACCTCGTAATCAAGTCATTAATGAAGTTCTGCTCTATTGAGCT
The DNA here is from genome assembly GCF_902485895.1 of uncultured Anaerobiospirillum sp. NCBI lineage: Bacteria > Pseudomonadati > Pseudomonadota > Gammaproteobacteria > Aeromonadales > Succinivibrionaceae > Anaerobiospirillum > uncultured Anaerobiospirillum sp. The sequence goes on from NZ_CABTML010000084.1 coordinate 34,179, forward strand.
TGGTTCTTTCTACCTCGACATCATTAAGGATCGTCAGTACACCGCTAAGACTGACTCTTTAGCACGTCGTTCATGCCAGAGCGCTCTGTACCTCATCGCTCAGTGCTTAGTACGTTGGATTTCTCCAATCCTTTCCTTCACCGCTCAAGAGGCTTGGGAAGCACTGCCTGGCAAGCATGACGAGTACGTCTTTACTGCCACTTGGTTTGAAGATGAGAACTTAAAGACCTTAGATGAGTCTTCTAAGTTCAACTCAGCATACTGGGAGCGTATCTTAGCTCTGCGTGACGAAGTTAACCGCGCCATCGAGAAGGTTCGTAACGAAGGTGTCGTTGGTGGTTCTTTAGAGGCTGAAGTTAAGATCTACGCTAAGGGCCAGGCTGCTGAAGACCTTAAGGCCTTAGGTGAAGAGTTACGCTTTGTGCTCATTACCTCCAAGGTAACCGTAGTTGAAGAGGATGCTCCAGAGGGTGCATTCACCGCTGATGTTAACTCACAGAAGGTTGCATTCGTGGTTACTAAGTCAGGTGCTGCTAAGTGTGAGCGTTGCTGGCACTATGAGGAAGGTGTTGGTTCTAATGCCGAGCACCCAACCCTCTGCCCACGCTGCATTGAGAACATCCTGCGCTTTGGTGAGAAGCGTCTGTTCGCTTAATTACAATATAGCTAAACAAGCAGCTTAACCTCATGTTTTTGCTGCCGCGTTTAGATGAGGCTTAACCTCAAAAGGGAGGCCACACTTAAGAATGATTCTTTGGTGTGGCCTCTTTTTTTGCTGTTTGCTATCATGGCAGCCATTCATTAGTCATTAAGCTAGTGAGACCTTATTAACTTTCTGTATAGCGAAGCATAGTTGTGTCAAAACATTCTCAGGCGATCTTCTCTAATCGAAGAGCGCGTAATGGTTCTGTATTCTTATTACTCAGTGTTGTAGTGATCATCCTCGATCAGATCACTAAGTATCTAACTGTAGAGAACATCGCATATAACACCCGTGGTATTGAGATCCTACCGTTTTTTAATCTCGTGCATGTCTATAACTACGGTGCAGCCTTTAGCATGTTTGCCTCTTGGGGTGGCGCACAGCGCTACTTCCTCTCAGGCATTGCCATTGTGATGACCTTAGTGTTCTTAGTCGTGCTGTTGCGCACTAAAGCAACTGCTAAGTGGCATTGCGTATCCTATGCTCTGTTTATTGGTGGCGCGGTAGGCAATCTTATCGACCGTCTCATGCATGGCTACGTTATCGATTTTTTACTTTTCTATCTGCAAGATAGCGATGGCAATATCACTTGGGCATATCCAGCTTTCAACGTAGCTGACATTGCCGTAGTCTGTGGTGCTGTATTGATGGTAATTCTGGCGATCTTTACTAAAGAGCCAAAAAAATAGTCACCAACGCTAAAGCAGCAAAGCGATATTCAGCAACGCTTAAGCAGCAAAACGATATATCGCAATACTAAAGCTGAACAGCGATATATCGCAATGCCAAAGCAGCAAAGCGATATTTAACAACGCGAAGCACTCTCGTCACGCTAACTTATCGCTAGCGACATACGAGCAAGAAATAAAGAGGCTAGGTTAACACCTGGCCTTTTTTTATTGTTGCCACCAAGCCTTTTGAAGACGCATAAATTTAGTCAATTAAGACTTGCTGCTAGCAAAATTGAAAACACCTTAGTTGAGGTGCACGTATTTATTTTTATGACACTATCTTTCATATAGAGCGCTTAACTCTTTACTTAAGAGGCTCATTGTTTTAGCCTTTTATGGCTACTTTTAGATAGCAGCTAGAAGTTTATCTGGTAGCCATTGTCATCACAGGTCTGCGCTGCTGATTTTGGCATTAGCAGACTTGCTTGTAACGTTAGGGGTTTTTTGTGAGCTTTAAGATTTTACTGGCTAGAACACGCGGTTTCTGTGCAGGTGTTGAGCGTGCTATCAATGTGGTTAACAAGGCACTTGAAAAGTACGGTACTCAAAAGGTTTATGTGCTGCATGAAGTAGTTCATAACAAGCACGTCGTAGCAGATTTAGCATCGCGTGGTGCTCACTTTGTTGATCACCTCTCTGAGATCCCAAATCCTGAAGATAAGGTTGTGATCTTCTCTGCTCACGGTGTGGGTATTAAGACTGTCAATGCCGCTGAGGCATTAAAGCTCGTAGTGATTGATGCTACTTGCCCATTAGTAAATCGTGTACATTTCAAGGTTGCCAAGGCCGCTGAGCAGGATAAGGAAGTTATTATCATTGGTCATGACGGTCACCAAGAAGTGCTTGGAACCGTTGGTCAGTACCAGGGCGATGACAGTAAGGTGCATGTGATCTTGACGCCTGATGATGTCTCTAAGCTCAAGTTATCATCTGACAAGGCTGTATTTGCCACTCAGACTACCTTATCTATCGATGAGACTGCTTTAACTGTAACTGCGCTTAAAGAGAAGTTCCCATTTATTGAAGGACCAAAGCGCGACGACACCTGCTTTGCTACTCAGCATCGCCAGGCCGCAGTTAAGACCTTAGCTGAGAAGTGCGATTTAGTAATCGTAGCTGGCTCTGAAAACAGCTCTAACTCCAAGCGTCTGAGCGAAGTTGCTCTTAGCATGGGCGTACGATCTTTCTTAATTGATGATTGCTCCAACATTACCGACGAAATGATCGCTGGTGCAACTCGTATTGGTATTACTGCAGGTGCTTCTGTACCTGAGCATATTGTTACTGAGATCATCGCCTTCTTAAAGAGCAAGGGCGGCGAGGATGAAGTTGAGCTCGTGGGTGATGAGCAAATCCACCGCGTGTTCCCGCTTCCTGACGGCATCTAATTAAATTTAACGCTTTGCAAGAGCGCCTATGAATATGTTAGGAAAAATTTATCATGTTGGATTAACTGTTTCCAATATGGATCGATCAATTAAATTTTATCAAAATGTTTTGGGTCTTAAATTGACAGGTGAGCTTCTTATGGAGGGCCCAGAAACAGATAGATTGTTTAAATGTGAAGGTTGCTCAGCTCGTGTAGCGTATTTAATTAGTGATGAGCAAATTGACGGTCCGCCTATAGAACTGATTGAGTTTAAAGGTGAGTTAGAAGGCGTAAATTGTAGTGAACTGTACAAGCCGTCAATTTCAGAAGTATGTTTTCTAGTAAAAGATATTTCAGAATTCTACAATCATCTTATTTCACATAATGTTGAATGCTTTTCTGAGCCTCAATTTTTTGATTTTTCATCTTTTGGGTTTGGTAAAAGTAAAGCCTTCTACTTTAGAGACCCAGACGGCATCATTTTAGAAGTGATGCAGGTACTGTAGTTAATTGTCTGAACATTGCGTTGCATTATGATATGGTGCCAAGTAGGTATAGCGTATAACTACTAGTCTTAGGAATGATTTTTAGCTGATATATAAGACTAGTCTGAATAGCTTAGTTACCTATTGGAGTATTGCTAGATCTTTAGTTTATATTGCAGCTATAGGCATTTGTGGCATATCTTTGGTCTTTAGAGTAAAATAAGTGGCTTTTACGGTGCCTTTGGGCACCACGGATTCTAATCATTCACTTAGCTATTGGATGAAGCAAGGCGCTAGGCGATAGTGGCCGTGTGCTTGATCCTTTGAGATTTGAGTGAAGAGACGGTTTGGGCTATGGCTGACAAAAACTTTTTGCAAGAGGTCTCTAAGAGACGTACTTTTGCCATTATTTCCCACCCGGATGCGGGTAAAACAACCATTACTGAGAAGGTGCTCTTATTCGGTAGCGTAATTCAGCGTGCCGGTGAAGTTAAGGGTCGTGGCTCAACAGGTTCGTTTGCCAAGTCAGACTGGATGGCCATGGAAAAAGAGCGTGGCATCTCCGTCTCCACTTCCGTAATGCAGTTCCCGTACAACGGCTGTATCGTTAACCTCTTAGATACTCCAGGCCACGAAGACTTCTCTGAAGATACTTATCGTGTGCTTACTGCAGTTGACTCCTGCTTAATGGTGATCGACGCAGCTAAGGGTGTTGAGGATCGTACTCGTAAGCTTATGGAAGTTACCCGTCTGCGCGATACTCCGATCTTAACCTTCATGAACAAGCTCGATCGTGAGACTCGTAATCCATTAGAGCTTTTAGATGAAGTTGAGTCTGAGCTTAAGATCCTGTGCGCACCAGTTACTTGGCCTATTGGTTCTGGTAAGTCATTTAAGGGTATTTACCACATCCTGCGTGATGAGGTTATTCTCTATCAATCAGGTCAGGGCTTCCACATTCAAGAGCGTCGTACTATCAAGGGCATTGATAATCCTGAGGTCGATGCGGCAGTGGGTGAGGATTTCGCTAAAGAACTGCGTGAGAGCATGGAGCTTATCTCCATGGCCTCAAATAGCTTTGATTTAGAGGCTTTCTTAGCAGGTGAACTCACTCCTGTATTCTTCGGTACTGCTTTAGGTAACTTCGGTGTTGATTGCATGCTCGACGGTTTAACCGAGTGGGCACCAACTCCACTGTCACGCAAGGCAGATAGCCGTGAGGTTAAGGCTCAAGAAGAGAAACTGTCAGGCTTTATCTTTAAGATTCAGGCCAATATGGATCCTAAGCACCGTGACCGTATTGCGTTCATGCGCTTAGTATCTGGTGAGTATCGCAAGGGCATGAAGATGCGTCATGTACGTATCGGTCGTGATGTGCAGATCTCTGATGCTGTTACCTTCCTTGCTGGTGAGCGTGATATTGCCTCTGAGGCTGTTGCTGGTGACATTATCGGTATTCATAACCACGGTACTATTCAGATTGGTGATACCTTTACTGAGGGTGAAGAGCTTCACTTTAGCGGTATTCCAAACTTTGCTCCTGAACTGTTTAGACGTATTCGTCTGCGCGATCCGCTCAAGCAAAAGCAGCTTTTAAAGGGCTTAGTACAGTTATCTGAGGAAGGTGCCGTACAGGTATTCCGTCCACTCATTAACAACGACCTCATCGTAGGCGCTGTCGGTGTACTGCAGTTTGACGTGGTGGTATCTCGTCTTAAGAATGAGTACAACGTTGATGCAGGCTATGAGAACGTAGCTGTTACTACCGCTCGCTGGATTAGCTCTGATGACAATAAGGCCTTAGAAGAGTTCAAAGATAAGGTTCCAACCTACTTAGCATTAGACGGTGGTGATAACCTTACTTACCTTGCTACATCAGGTGTTAACCTCAATCTTGCGATGGAGCGTTATCCAAAGATTCGCTTTGCCGCAACTCGCGAGCACTAATACAAAGGACTTAACCTAGGGGCGTCACTCGAAAAAGGACTTAACCTACGGGCGTCACTCGAAAAAGGACTTAATCTACGAGCGCCACTCAGATATGGACTCAAATTATGAGGCCTCATTAAGATAATGAACGTAGTGGCGCTTAGTAGAAGACTTTTTGACGCTCTGATATATCAGGCTTTAGTGAAATAAGTTCCAACAGACAGAACTATTTTGGTGCATACCTCTAGACTATGTTTGTAATCTAGATTTTTTGTAAATTAAGTTGGCAGAATTTATTTTTTGGTATATCTAGCTGTCAAAGCTCATGCAATATCAAAATGGCTATTTGCGTATGTAAGTTTTGATGTCTTCGATAACTCTAGATGCCATATTTACCCCGTTTGCCTGTATCTAGGCAACGGGGTTTTTGTTTTTTAAGTCTTAGCAAAACGCCATAATCAAGATAAGTATCTTATTGCTGATGTGCCATTATACGAAAGCTGTCAACATTTACGTTTGAGTAAAGTGCTACAATCGATCTTAGTTTTATACAAACTACATTCAGTTTGTCATCGATTACATCAGTTGTTACAAGTAACCATGACACCATCATTTTTTGTAGCAGTTGGTGGGCTTAATATGCACGTCGCTTTGAGTCTAATTTCAAGCTGACATATTAGTGATGAGCTAGAGCAAGGTTAGCTCAGGCACTGCCCCTGGCACTTAACACCGGGTGATTTTGAGCACAACAGCTTAAATGTGCATGCTTTGCTGCATAGAGATTGCATTTAGTTTTCATAGTGCAAAGTTACTGTACTCAGCAAGTCTAAACGTCATTGTGTGGGCTTGTATAAACCACGCGCTTAGATATATGAGTACTGTAACCATTGCTCAGTGCCACAGTATGCACGCTGCAGCTTCTGCTTGTTAGAACGATTTTGTAGTCGCATTGATTTATAAGTTAAAGGTAGTAGATTGCTTTTGAGCAGCTACTCATAGTTTTCTCTTCTCAAGATACTGAGATCGGTTAAGGAATGCTGTTAGTAGCATTTGCAACGTTGGTTTCATTTCTTAACAGTTTGGATCTTGTCGGCAAGACTTGTTGTTGGCCTACATCAAGTCAGAGAGCGTCAGCACAGATTAAGGTTTTACTATGAAAAGCCGAGTCGTAAAGATATTCATGGTGCGATTTTTCATCGTACTAGTGACTTTATTTTATCTGTATGCAGGATATCTCTATCAGACTATTGAGTCTCGAAAGAACATTGCCCGTACAACTGCTTCTGAGGCCTTGCAGCAGTTTGAGATGATTCTTGACGGTCTTATTGAAAAGACCAATATGATCGAAAGCTACATTCACTATCTTGGTGATGATCAGATGCGCATCATGTTCAAGGATCATGAGCCGTATACCTTCTACAAAGAGTTCAACATGCTCTCTGCCATGTTGTACGACTCTGCAGCGATCAAAGCTTTTCAAATTGCGCCAAACGGCGTCGTTACTTTTTGCTACCCAATAGACGGTAATGAGGAAGTAATCGGCTATGACATTTTGCATGATGAGGCCTTAGGCGATGGACCACAGCTATCCGTTAGTGCTGGCCTTTTAGATATTGATGGCCCAGTTGCGTTAAGACAAGGTGGCACCGGTCTTATCGTGCGTAATCCTGTCTTCTATAAAAACGGTGAGTTCTGGGGCTTTGCCACCATTGTGCTGTCTTTACCTGATGTTATTGAACCTTTTGGCTTTAATGATCTTGCACGTAAAGGCTATCAGTTTATTTTGGAGGTGGAGTCTGATAAGCGCCATGAGGTAATTGCTGACAATATCGATAAAGATAAGCTAGATGATGCCGTCGAAGTAACTAAAATGATTGCTGGACGTAAGGCAACTTTACGTCTTGCTCCAGATAGCAGCTGGTTTGTCCTATCTAAAGCTTGGTACCAAATTGCTTTCTTCTTGGTGCTCTCTTTATTTATTTCTTATCTGTTAACCCGTAACAAGGTTTCCTCATTGCGCATTGTTGAGGCTTTAGAGAACGAGAAGAATCTAAGAAAGATCACCGCACAAGCTTACCATGAGGCAGAGCAAGCTAATACAGCTAAATCAGACTTCTTAAGTGCCATGAGTCATGATTTGCGTACTCCAATGAACGCGATCGTGGGTCTGTGTATTTTGCTTGAGCGCGAGGCTAATAATCCGCAAAAAGTACTTGATTATGTACGTAAGCTTAAAGGCTCATCGCATCATTTACTTGGCCTTATCAATGACATCTTAGATATGTCAAAAATTGAAAGCGGTAAGGTCGCTTTAAATGTACGTGAGTTCTCGATCGCTACTTTAATTGACAACATTAATAATATTGTTAGACCTCAAGCTAATGATCGCGAGCAAGTCTTTGAGATCTTTGTCGAGGGCATTGAGCATGAGTTCCTCATTGCCGATGATCTACGCTTAAATCAGATTATTTTAAATCTCTTATCTAACGCCATTAAGTACACTCATAATGGTGGCCGTATCTCGCTTAAGGTAACTGAGCATAAGATGCGTTCTCCATCCATTGCCATGTTCGAGTTTGAAATTACCGATAATGGTATGGGTATGTCTCAAGAGTTCTTAAAGCATGTCTTTGAGCCTTTCGTGCGCTCTAAGGATGTTCAGGGAACTGCAATTCAAGGTACAGGATTGGGTATGGCAATTACCCACAATCTCATCAAGTTGATGGGCGGTACCGTTGAGATTCACTCAGCTGTTGGTGAGGGTACTAGAGTTAATGTCAGACTGCCAATGAAGGTTAGAATCGAAGCATTACATGACTCGATCTTCTTTAAGCAGCTGGGTATTCAAAATATCCTTTTAATCGATGATGATGCCGATGCTGGCTCCTCAGTCACTACCATTATGGCTGAGGCTGGTGTAAAGGTCGTTCATGCTTTTAATGAACAAGAAGCCTTTGAAAAACTCAAAGCAGCCAAAGCAAAAGGCGAGGATATTAACCTCATTCTGCTCGATTTAAAGCTAGGAGAGCAAAATGGCATTGATGTAGCTAAGGCTCTTAAAGACAGTGAGTTTAGCGACATCTTAGTCATTTTACTTACTGCATTTGATTACGATGATGTAGAGCTTGATGCTATTGAAAATGGCGTGGCGGGATTCATCCGTAAGCCATTGTTCTTAAGCAACTTAAAGCCAACACTTGAGAGTATCTACGGTCATAAGAGTTCCGATAGCTCGAGCGAGTGCGAGTGTTGTTTTAAGGGCTTACATATACTTGCAGCTGAGGATAATGAGCTCAACTCAGAGATCTTGATAGATATTCTAAGCATGCAGGGTGCAACTTGCGACGTATGCGTCAATGGTAAGGAGATCGCCGAAAAGTTTGAGACTACTAATCCTGGTGATTACGATCTCATCTTAATGGATGTGCAAATGCCTGTGCTCAATGGCCTTGAAGCAACGAAGTTAATCCGTGCCTCAAGCCGGCCACATGCTAAGACCATCCCAATCATTGCCATGACTGCCAATGCATTCTCTGATGATATCAAAGCATCCATTGATGCAGGTATGAACTACCACATCTCTAAGCCAATCGATATTAAGGTGCTTGAACAGACCATTCGCAAGCTTAATCTGCGCCCTCGCGCTGCCGCGTCAGCACCAGATGCTAACGCAGCAGCCGTTGCCACAGCAGACACCAATGCATCAACCGTCGCTGTTGCAGCAGATGCCAATGCCGCTGCCGCTGCGTCCGATGGTGCTGCCGTCAATGCGTCTGCCGCTGCCGCAGCGTCTGATGATGCTGCAGCCAATGCATCTGCCGCTGCCAGCGCACAAGCAGTATCACTAGATGCAGAGTCTGTTGCTGCTGCAGAAAATGTTGTAACTCCGAGCAATGCTACTGAAGGCGAAGCTACTTCAGGCGCAGACAACCATGGCGCTAAGTAGATAGGCCATTCTATCTTTATGCTTATGTAGGGCTAGGGTACGTGCCTAGCTCTATGTAAGTCCATCCTGTTAAGCCACAGTGCAGCCATCGCAGTTGCACAGTGGAATCAATCTAGTCGTACTTTAATGTCACAGCGCTGTTTCAATAAGCAAGATACGCATTGCCATCTGCTCTTAGGTCTTAAAGAACTTGATCTTAGTGCTCATTCACGTCTAAATTGCGCACAAGAAGCTATTGATGCAGCAGCTCAAGATCAAAACTTGCCTCAAGTGCTCAGCACAGATGCACTTGCTAGCGATGCTATTTCAAGGCGAATTAACTCCTTTCTTAAGAGCGATATAGATTGCTTTTATTGCTTTAGTACTTGTTATAAAGATGCCAAAGCCTGTTATGAGGTGCTTGAATACTATAGTAAGAAAATAGAAACAGCCAATAAAACCATCTATTTAGGCCTAGGGCTGCATCCTTTTAATGTGAATGCTGAGTACATAATTGAGCTTAATGCATTAGAGATCTTAATTGAGCGTATCCAAAATCATAGGCCAGATATAATGCCAGTGCTCGGCGAGATAGGCCTTGATAAACGTATTGAAGTGCCATTGCAGCTGCAGCTTAAGTGCCTTAAGGACTTTATTGCCAAGACTCAAGCCTACAAAAAGCCGTACTCTTTTCATTGTGTGCGGGCGCAAAATGAGTTAGATGCTTTGATCTCAAGCTTTGGTAAAGACTATCTTGAGGTCATTATTCATGGCTTTAATGGCTCTTATGGCTCTGCCCTGTCATGCCTTAACAAAGGCTATAAACTTGGCTTAGGCAGTAGTCTGTTAGGTGAGCAAAATGCATCTAAATTTGCCAAGATCATTAAGGATGCTTACATAAAAGGCCTACAAAGCACGCATCTGCTATTAGAGTCAGACTTTGATGGCAGCAAGACTCAAGATTACGATGCCACCCTCCTACCTAAGCTTGAGCACCAACTACAAAGCCTAACTAATATCTAAGATCGAGCTCTTAGTACAAAGTCTCATGGCCAATTAAGTTGCCACTCTTAGCTTCACTCACAGTATGAACCATAAAGTTCATGCTTCAATCTAAGCAACATCAAGGCTCAGACTCTATGTTCTGCTTATGCAGCGTCGGCATAAGGATTGCAGCGTTAAACTTCGCTGTTAATTGCCTTAAATAAGGCATTAGTACCTTAGATAGTCTCTAGATAAGTGCTTGAGATAGGAGAGAGAAATGGCCTTATATGTGAATACCAATGTGAGCTCGCTTAATGCACAGCGCAAGCTCGCTAATGCTACTCTGGCGCTTAATACCTCGTTCCAGAGACTCTCCTCAGGTCTTCGTATCAACAGTGCCAAGGACGATGCTGCAGGTCTGCAGATCGCCAATCGTCTCACATCCCAAATCAATGGACTTATACAAGGCAACCGTAACGCTAATGACGGTATTGCGCTATGTCAGACTATTGAAGGAGCATTAGACGAAACCACCAACATGATGCAGCGTATCCGTACTCTTGCGGTACAGGCTGCTAACGGTACTAACACAGCAAAAGATCGTCAGGCGCTCCAAGAAGAAGTTAAGTCTCTGTCTCACGAGATCACCCGTATTGCTCAAAAGACCACCTTTGCAGGCGCATCCGTGCTCGATGGCGGTACTGCTCCTAATAACCTCATGCGTCAAGTTGCCGGTACTCAAGGCAATAATGCAAAATATGAGTACTTCTTTCAGGTAGGCGCGAACGCCAACGACGAGCTCACCTTAGAGTGCGGTGCTTTTACCATGCCTGGTATCATGGCGATGGTTAACGCAGGTAGAGCGCAGAATGCCCAAATGAAAATTGGCGATACTGAGGCTGATGCAGGTAAAAACGATCATTTTGGTTTAGCAAAAAGTGCTGCTAATGCTGATGTATCAACTGCATATTGGGTGGTATCTACTCCATCAGCTGCGCAGAATACCTTAAAGTTTATTGATGAGTTTATTGCTGCAGTTGATTCTAAGCGTGCTGCGCTTGGTGCTTTGCAAAATCGTATGGAATCAACTATCCGTAATCAAAGCTCCATTGCTGAAAATCAATCTGATGCACGTAGCCGTATTCGTGATACTGACTTTGCTGCTGAAACTGCAGCGCTGACTCAAAATCAGATCATACAGCAAGCCTCGCAGACTATCTTAATGCAGGCCAATCAGCGTCCTACCGTAGCTTTAGGCTTACTTGGCCGCTAACGCGATATACCCATAATAATCTATGAAAAAAGGCAGCTTTAAGCTGCCTTTTTTAATCTAAGCTTGGTGCGGTTTAGACCTTTTGAGGGATATCTCTAAGCCAGCACTGAAACTTAGTTTGAGTGTAGGTTGAGCTGCTTAGATTAAAGAAACCTTCAAGCAGTTCACGAATCGGATAGTGATCCTCAGGCACATAGTTAAGATAGGTATAGCCAAGCTTCTTACCATGTAGCTCGGTATAGCTCTCATAGACGATTTGCTTATCATCCACCATGTATTCTTCAGTTACGCATCCGTCTTTGAAGTGTGTAACGTAGGTGTAGGTGCTATACGGGATACCATCGGGCGTAAATGGGAAGAGGTAGCGATGGTTGTTAACATGATGAGCCTGATAGATGCACTCAAGATAGCCATTCTTGTAGCTTTCAATCTGCAGAATGTCATCATCTTCATTGCGGATAAGACGTAAATAGTTCTTAGCGCCAGCGCGGAGTTTTTTGGCCTCTTTAAGGCCTTTCTCTTTGCGGCTTAGAAGATCTTTATAGCCCTCTTTAATACCTAAATAGGTTGTGCCGCGAGTGCTGATGTATGAGATTTTGCAGTTAGAGATATCAAGCTGAAGAAATCTAAACATCTGCCTTTGGGCAAGGGCAAGTGACATGATTGAGTCAAGGTAGGCAACATCTACATCATAGGTGGCAATTTCAGCGCTCATGAATCTCACTTCCATCAGTATTACTAACTAGACAGCCAATAGCAAAGCTGGAGTTTCAGACTTGTGGGCGTGTTGCTTTGATCCTTGCAAAAGGAGCGCATCGTCAGAGAGTTGCTCATGTTTCAAGAATCAAGAATCGCAATCTAACACATAGACAAAATTTTGAGTGACATTTTCAACGCTAGACGCGTTAAAAGGCTTATATATCTATAATCGTTATCTTTTTGCTTAAGTTTAGTGATAAATATAAAGAGCTATGACTCAAATATGCTCTTAGAAAAAGTGCTATGTTAAGTTTTGAGCGGTGATTGCAAACTAGATCGCGATACTTATAACTTAGCTCTAGCTAAGTACAGCACTTTCACACCAGGCTCTCATTTACTGCTCCTGTGAGCAATAAGTTTTAGAATGCGTTAAAATTGTGATTTTTAACTCATTGTTTTTGCTTGGGCTGTTAAGAAATGTTGCTATGTTCATATTTATGTCGACATAGTTAATTACACTAGCTAAGCTTTAACATCAATCACAACCATCAAAACCATTCATGCTTAGAGACATTAGGAGGAGTCTATGTTCAGAGAGTTGTTTTTCATTTTCAAGTCTGAAAAAGATGTAAGTCAGTCTCAGCTGCAGCGCATTGATTCTTTAGGCGCTGAGCATACTCAGGTGGTGAGCAAAGTACTGTTTATGGCAGGTACTTCTTTAGCTGATTGCTCCTCTATCTTTACTTTAGATAAGGCTCATGGCTTTGAATACGCTCTGATTAGACTTGCAAATGATGTCTCTGAAGAGATCGAAAAGCAGATTAAGCATGAGGTTGTTTATGGCTCTTTAAAGGGTGTCTGTGATGTCTTCTTCTCTGAGGCATTCCCTTGTTTTAATGAAACCCACAAGCAAAGCGGTGCTTTAGTCATGGATATGGATATGACTTCAGTACAGATCGAAGGTATTGATGAGATCGCTCGTTGCTTAGGCGTTTATGACAAGGTAGCAGAGATTACCTTCGAGGCTATGAATGGCAAGCTAGATTTCAATCAGTCTTTAACTCGTCGTGTAGCTCTGCTAGAAGGAGGGGATGCCGATAATACTTTAGCTAAAGTAAAAGAGATCATGGTTGAAACTGACGGTCTTAGCTCTTTACTCACATACTGCAATACCTTAAAACCAGACTATGGTTTTAAGACCTGTATCGCCTCTGGTGGTTTCCTTGAGTTAATTTGCGTACTCGAAGAGAAGTACGGTCTTGATCGTGTCAAAGCCAATCGTTTTGAGATTAAAGATGGCAAGTTCACAGGCCATACTGTTGGCGAGATCGTTAATGGTGAGGGTAAGGCTGCTTTAATCGTGGAGCTTAAGGAGTCAGGCATTAATAAGAACAACATCATCTCTTTAGGCGATGGTGCTAATGACCTGTTAATGATGTCTGAGGCCGGACTCGGTATTGCATACCATGCTAAGCCAAAGGTTCAAGAGCAGGCCCGCAATGCTATGAACGTTGGCGATCTGTCATCTGTCAGCGCTCTTATGCAAATGACTAATAAGATCTAATTGAAATTAATTTAAACTCCTAACAAGCTTAGTAGCATTTCATTTACTAAGTATTGCTTTGAAAAAGTCCTCATCAGCCTTGCGCTTATGGGGATTTTTTGCGCCTGGTTTGGCTTTGAATTTTTGGGGCTTTTCGTGCCTTGTTTGGCTTTGTTTTTTGGGGCTTTTCGTGCCTTGTTTGGCTTTGTTTTTTGGGGCTTTTTGTTCCTTAATAGCTGCTTGGTTGATGGGGATTTTTGTGCCTTGATAGCTGCTTGGGTGATGGGGTTTTTGTGTTTTAGGCTGTCGATAGAGACAAAAAAAAGGCTGCACGATGGCAGCCTCTTTTGGTACGCATAAGTACGTACTTGAAATTAAGCTAGAGCTTAGTCTTTTTGCAGAACGCCAGTACCAAAGCTCTCGTTGAAAATCAGTGCCTCATCAACACCAGCTTCAATAAGAGCGTTGATAGCTGACTTCATTAAGCCCTGAGGACCACAGATGTAGTACTGAGTATTAGGACGTGCTAAGGCAGCAAAGTCAGCTGCGGTAGGACGACCCTCATCAGCGGTGAAGCGAGTGGTCAAGGTGAAGTTAGGGTGGCTTTCCATAAGCTCGTTAACTTCCTGCTGCAGAGCAAAGTCCTTTTGATCGTGGCCGACGAAGTATAAGTGCATGTTGCGCTTTTCAGCATTAGCGCTACCGAGCATGGCAACAGCAGTAGTAATACCAATGCCACCAATGATAAATACTGCAGGAGTATCGCTAGAATCGAGGTGGTACACACCCATTGGAGGAGCTAAGTCGATAAAGTCGCCTACGTTGTAGTCGTTGTGCAGAGCATTTGAAACCATACCAGCTGGGGCATCACCCTTAGGATCGATGCGCTTTACGCAGATACGGATGGAGTCACCATCTGATGATACTACAGTGTACTGACGTGGCTGAACGAGTCCTTCGCTCTTTAAGTATACACGTACGGAAATGAACTGACCTGGAAGAATGGTGCAGATTTTACCGCCGTCAACAGGGCGTAACACGAAGCTAACTGCGTCGGAAGTTTCTTGCTTCTTCTCAACGATCTTAAATGAACGCCAGCCAGACCAGCCACCGTCAGTGGTAGCCATAGTCTGATAGAGCTTGCTCTCAGCATCGATAAGAATGTCTGCTAACTGCCCGTAAGCTTTAGCCCAAGCCTCAACGAGCTCGTCCCCATCTTTAAGGCCTAAAACTTCTTTAATAGCCTCAATGAGGTGGTGGCCAACGACGCTGTAGTGCTCAGCACGAATACCTAAAGAAACATGCTTAGAGGCAATGTGGGCAACTGCATTGGACAGTACGGTTGGGTTTTCAATGTTCTGTGCATAGGCAAGAACTGAAGCTGCTAAAGAAGCCTGCTGTCTACCAGTACGCTGGTGACCCAGGTTGAATACCTGACGAAGCTCTGGATTGTCGCGGAGCATACGGTTGTACATGCAGCTGGTCAAAGCAACACCATGCTGTTGCAGAACTGGTACTGTAGATTTGATTAGTTCGAGTTGATGAGGAGTCAGCATTCTATTCTTCCTAATGTTGAGTAAACTTCCGACTTAAGAGGCATTGAAGTCGCATTTTGAATCAAAGCACTACATAATTGTTTGATTCGTCGGAATATCCTTATCAGCCTGCAAAATCTTTCGTAATAAGATAGCAATCTAGATATAAAATACATTGAGCAAAGGAGATAGTAACATGATGAAAGGCTGACAAGCAACGAGGATTTTTCGCGCCTTGATAGCAGCTTTGGTGTTGGGGCTTTTTGTGCTTTGATAGCAGCTTGGGTGATGGGGGCTTTTGTGTCTTAGGCTGTCGATAGAGACAAAAAAGGCTGCACGATGGCAGCCTCTTTTGGTACGCATAAGAACGTACTTAAAATTATGCTAGAGCTTAGTCCTTTTGCAGAACGCCAGTACCATAGCTCTCGTTGAAGATCAGTTCCTCATCAACACCTGCTTCGATAAGAGCGTTGATAGCTGACTTCATTAAGCCCTTAGGACCACAGATGTAGTACTGAGTATCAGGACGTGCTAAGGCAGCAAAGTCAGCTGCGGTAGGACGACCCTCATCAGCGGTGAAGCGAGTGGTCATGGTGAAGTTAGGGTGGCTTTCCATAAGCTCGTTAACTTCCTGCTGCAGAGCAAAGTCCTTTTGATCGTGGCAGGTGAAGTATAAGTGCATATTGCGCTCTTCAGCATTAACGCTACCGAGCATGGCAACAGCGGTAGTAATACCAATACCACCGATAATTAATACTGCAGGAGTATCGCTAGGATCGAGGTAGTACTCACCCATTGGAGGAGCTAAGTCGATAAGGTCGCCTACGTTGTAGTCGTAGTGCAGAGCGGTTGAAACCATGCCACCTGGCTCATCACCCTTAGGATCGATACGCTTTACGCAGATACGGATGGAGTAACCATCTGAGGATACTACAGTGTACTGACGAGGCTGAATGAGTTCTTCGCTCTTTACGTATACACGTACGGAAATGAACTGACCTGGAAGAATGGTGCAGATTTCACCGCCGTCAACAGGGCGTAATACGAAGCTAACTGCGTTGGAAGTTTCTTGCTTCTTCTCAACGATCTTAAATGAACGCCAGCCAGACCAGCCACCGTCAATATTAGCCATAGTCTGATAGAGCTTGGTCTCAGCATCGATAAGAATGCCTGCTAACTGCTCGTAAGCAATAGTCCAAGCCTCAACAAGCTCGTCCTCATCGGTAAGGCCTAAAACTTCTTTAATAGCCTCAATGAGGTGGTAGCCAACGATGCTGTAGTGTTCAGCACGAATACCTAAAGAAACGTGCTTAGAGGCAATGTGGGTAACTGCCTTGAACATTACGATTGGGTTTTCAATGTTCTGTGCATAGGCAAGAACTGCAGCGGCTAAAGAAGCCTGCTGTCTACCAGTACGCTGGTGACCTTGGTTGAATACCTGACGAAGCTCTGGATTGTCACGGAGCATACGGCTGTACATGCAGCTGGTCAAAGCAACACCATGCTGTTGCAGAATTGGTACTGTAGCTTTAATCAGTTCGAGTTGATGATGAGTCAGCATTCTATTCTTCCTAATGACCAGTAAACTTCCGACTTAAGATGCATTGAAGCTGCATTTTGAATCAAAGCGCTACAAAATTGTTTGATTCGTCGGAATAGCCTTATCAGCCAGCAAAATCTTTCGTAATAAGATAGCAATGTTAAGGATATTAAACCGTGATCTGTCTTATATCCTCATATACAAAATGCTCAGCTGCATAGCCTCTACAAATGTGTCGGTTTGCAACTCACTATTCTAACATGATGAAAGGTAAGCTTTAATGCATAACCAAAAGAGACATATGTGGTTTTGTTAAACCATTTGGCAGATACTACATGCGCGATCTTAATCTAAAGCACCCGTTTTGCAAAAGACTCAAACCACAAAATCCGTTAAATTGGGCACTTTTGTGCGCATATTGTGACAAAGTCCCGTATATTGTTTTGTGTATATTCCACAAAAAGGTGCATATCTAGTTGAACAATAAAATCGTTTCTTACGAAACCTACGCTATCTTAACTTCTCTAAATGGTGCAAGATTGCGTCAAAAAATCTAACGGTTCGCAATGATTATGTCAACTAGTTAAATTTGAAGCGCACTTGCCTATCGCAATAATACTTTGAGGCATTAGCAAATTGCATTGCTAAGCGATATAAAAGCACACTGCTTTGGCAAGTTACTTGATAATACATAGCCTAAACGAGTCTTATTATAATAGCTAGGGTCTAGATGCAACATTGTGCAAATTTATGCAACTTTGCATTTACTGCACTATCTTAATCTAGCTAAACGTTCAAACTCAGATACACGTCAATATTGCTGTGTAATAGTGGCGACAAAAGCAATGTGGGCATAATTTACTGCCATATTCTTAGCTAAGGCAGAGCATTATATTTTGTGCCAATAAATCGGAATATGCACAAGCGACGACAAAGGCGTCACGTGTTAAAGTCAAAAGGCTGCACAATTTAAATTCAGATGCGGCACAAGATAAAGTCAGATGCAGCAAACATTGCAATAACTTTTTCCCACTTTATGTTCCACAGCACTATTTATGATGTAAGCTCATTGCCTCAAGAATCTAAGGGATCTGCAACTAACCTTAATAGTTAGTTTGATGTAGTTATGGTTTTCTTCTTCAGACAGTAGACAAATGGCTAAAGCAAAAACAGTATTTGTATGCCGCGAATGTGGCGCTGAGTATTCACGTTGGCAGGGTCAATGTAAGGCCTGTGGTGAGTGGAATACTATTGAAGAGCTCAAGATTTCAGGCCCTAAAGCTGAAAGAGCAGTCTCTCGCAATATGGGCGGTTTTGCTGGTGTTGCAGACGGCAAAATTGAAGACCTGTCAAACGTCAAGATTACTGAAACCCCACGTATGCCGTCGGGCTATAGTGAGTTTGATCGCGTGCTTGGTGGTGGTATTGTGCCAGGATCAGTAGTGCTCATTGGTGGTAACCCTGGTGCTGGTAAATCGACTTTGCTATTGCAAACTGTATGTAAGTTATCTGCTACTACCAAGGTACTCTATGTAACAGGCGAAGAGTCCTTGCAACAGGTAGCACTGCGTGCCAACCGCTTAGATTTACCAACGCAAAATGTACGAATTGGTGCTGAAACCTCCATTGATAACATTATTAGCCTAGCCATGGCTGAGCAGCCTGCTGTATTAGTTGTCGACTCTATTCAGGTTATGCATGTTAATGATGTGGATAGTGCCCCAGGATCAGTTAGCCAAGTGCGTGAGGCAGCTGCAGCTTTAACTCAGTTTGCAAAACGAACAGGCATTGCGGTGTTTTTAGTTGGACACGTTACTAAAGAAGGCTCTCTTGCTGGTCCAAAAGTTTTAGAGCACTGCGTTGATTGCTCTGTCATGCTTGAAGCGGGCAATGATATGCGCTTTAGAACACTGCGCTGTCAGAAAAACCGTTTTGGAGCAGTTAATGAGATCGGTGTCTTTGCCATGACTGATAAGGGCATGCGTGAGATCAAAAATCCATCTGCGATCTTCTTAAACCGTCAAGAAACAGTTGCTCCAGGATCTCTTGCTACCTGTGTATGGGAAGGTACACGACCACTGTTAGTTGAGCTGCAGTGCTTAGTTGATGAGTCTCAGTTTGGTAACCCACGTCGCTTATCTTTAGGTACTGATGCTAATCGTATGTCGATGCTGCTCTCTGTTCTGCACCGTCATGCAGGTATTCAGCTTGCCGATCAAGATGTGTTTGTAAACGTGGTCGGTGGTGTAAAGATCGACGGTACTAGTTCTGATGTGCCTCTGATCTTAGCTTTATTATCTAGTTTTACCTCTAGACCAATTGAGCGCACCTGTATTGCCTTTGGTGAAATCGGTTTGACTGGTGAAATACGTCCAGTGCAATCAGGTTTAGAGCGCCTCAATGAAGCCGAAAAACAGGGCTTTACTAAGGCCATCATTCCAGCCGATAACGCTCCTCATAATAAGAAAAAGATCGGCAATATGGAGATCGTGGCTGTCTCAAATATTCAACAGCTTGTTGAACTTGTTTAGCATAGAGATGCCTTGATCTTATGACTACAGATATCTCAGAGATCAGACTATTGGCCATGCGATCAAAGATAACTGCTTTGGCGCAACAGATCTTAAGATCTTAGAATAGGTACAATCAGTCAAGATCTTATAGATAAGGTAGGTTGTCGCGATCTTAGTTTTTGATTGCCATATAAGATCTCAAAGGTAGGTATGGATCGCGAACTTGATAGCGTATCTGTTTATACAATCCAAAGGATCTTGAAGATAAAGTAGGTAGTGGCGATCTTATGTAATAGATGGCAATGAAAGTGACATGAGTGTTGTTAGCATCCTATGTAATAGATGGCACTTAAGCTGACGTGAGTGTTGTTAGCTATCTAAGATCTAAGAGGCTGTACTAATCGGTGTGATCTTATAACGCTGTTTTTCGTTGCTACAGAGATCTTGGCAGGGGCGATGCGCTTAATGCGGTAGGATGATTTGGTTAGGTTGAAAACAAAAAACAGCACTGCCATTTTTGGTCAGTGCTGTTTTTGCGATCAGATGATCTAAGTTAACGGATTGGATGTGAGATGATATGTCAACTTAGGATCATCAGATGTTCTTGGTGCTTGAGCAGTGCAAATCAACTACTCAATTTGGCAAACTATATTAGTCCACAGCACCTGGATTATTAATGTGCATGAGTACGCTCAGTTCACGACCTAAGATGTCTGAACGACCTACGTTCATTTCAATCAGTCGACGTAAGTTACCGATTGATTCTGTATCGATACGATCGCATTCTAAACCTAACTTCTTGCCAATAACGTGACGGCAGGTCATGTGCATAACGATCTTAGTAGTTGCCTGCAGTTCAACGGTCAGGTCGTACTTCTGGCCGGAGAACATGTGAGGATCTTGCTCGAAGTTACGCAGCTCAACAAAAGCACCCTTTAAGGAAAGATCGTGCACTTTTACCATATAGGCCTTGGCTTGGACGGGTGACTTAAGAGTGCCATCAAGGTCGAGAGCTACACGTGAGTATTTGCGGCGTTCCATTTGATCTTCCTTCAACTTATCAAGTTAAATACTCTGGCTATTCTGCCAGACAAAGCATGTGAATCTAATTGTGAGTGTGTTCCTGTAATCATACAGCCACAACTAATATAAGTTGAGCTGCTATGCTGAACATGTAACAGACCTAGCTGTGAGTCAACATACTATGTTGCTTAAACTTAGATCAGAGATCTATGCATACCTTAGTTAATTTGAACTCAGATCAGTTGCTGTTATTAAAATCATATCCTTAAAGTAGCATTAAACAAGAGCACTTTTAGCAACTTTGATTGATAGATCGCATTTTAGGCTAATAAGAAAAAGTGCCTTACTAGATGCAACATGATTTCTTAGCGGATGTTACGGATTAATTGAGAAAAACACTCAAAAAACCGTCGGCTATTCTATCAGATCAGTTAATAGAAAGGTCAAGATTAAAAAGTTAAAAAAGATAAAACTGCGGTTCTTTGAGCTTGTCTGTAACTATGTCGTACAACTTTTGTTGTATCTTGCATTTGCAATGATTCTGTGATTATTGCTCATGGTTATGTAATGCTTTGCAAAGAATCCGATATCAATGAGAAAACTATGATAAATCACATCTAAAAATCGCAGCGAAATAAATTGTTATGGTTAACTTGCTATGCACATTTTGTAAAAAGGCTGCAAAAAATAAAAAGACCGTATCCGCAAAAACTGCCAATACGGTCTTTTTGTTTTATGGATATGTAAGGCTAAAGAGGTGAACTCAGTTAGTTACTCTTTGGTCCAAAGACACGTGGCTTTTGTGGTGCCTCACCGTGACGACTGCGATCACCGAATTTACCACCACGGCCTTTGCGATCGCCAAATGGTCTATCACCAAACTTGCGATCACCGCGAGGGCGATCACCAAACTTACGGTCACGATCGCCAAGTGGACGATCACCGCGAGGGCGATCACCAAACTTGCGATCGCCAAATGGACGATCGCCATGAGGACGGTCACCAAACTTACGGTCGCGATCGCCGTGTGGACGATCGCCATGAGGACGGTCGCCAAACTTGCGATCGCCAAATGGACGATCACCGCGAGGGCGGTCTCCAAACTTGCGATCGCCGTGTGGACGATCACCGCGAGGGCGGTCTCCAAACTTGCGATCGCCGTGTGGACGATCACCGCGAGGGCAGTCTCCAAACTTGCGATCGCTGTGTGGACGATCGCCATGAGGGCGATCGCCAAACTTGCGATCTCTACGGCGGCCTTCGCCATCTTCACGATCGCGGCGTGGGTGTCTGTCAAAACGACGATCTTCACGGCGTGGAGAGTCTCGGTGATCTTTGCGACGCTCTTGGCGATGAGATTGACGCTTGTTTGACTTATTGTCATCTTCCTCGTCGGCATCACCTTCGAATGGTGCAGTCATATCAGTAAGGACACCGTCTTCATCTTCAACAAGAACAATGTCGCCAAAAGCCTCGTCAGATTCGCCTTCTTCCTCTAATAGCTCAAGATCTTCATCAAACTCGCTTGGATCAATGTTGGAGTAATCCTCATCAGCGGTGATCTCAGTGGTGCTTTCGTCATCTGCGATCTTTTGCTTTGCTATCTTTTCGTCTGAGAGCAGCTCGTTTGCAACTTGCTCGTCTGATGTATTGAGCTCTTCTTTGCTATTAGCTACCTCGTTGTCGCCATCGAGATCTGATCCTTCATCAATGGCAAGCTCGTCTTCACCACCACCACCACCATCATCCTCATCATTAGCTTGCTTGTTAGCACCCCAAGGATCAACAGCGCCTTTACGTTTAGCTAATTCTTCTTCACTAAGCTCAGTTTGCACAAGAGACTCAGCAAAGTCATCCATGGTTAAGTCGCTTTCAATGCCGATGTTAGAGCACTTAGATTCTAAGGAGAGCTCTAAGAGCTTTTTAACAACGTCTGCAGAGCGTGGCTCCATTACCATTTCCATGACAGCCACTTGGAAATCGATCTCAGCTTGAATTGGATCGAGCTCTAAGAGTTTTTCCTCATCGTCTGATTCTTCTGGATTAGTGTTTTCACACAGTCTAATAACTGACGCCATGGATGCCATGGATGCATTCTTAGCGTTCTTGCTATTGAAAGGAACACTCTCTAAAGCCACATCTAGAATTACTGAGGCATCAAAAGCAAAGGAGTCACCCTCAGAGTACTCCTCAAGCTCCATTGGCATGAGAGGCTCTATGATGTCGTATGCTGCTTCAAGATCTACGTGATTGTATTTGTCATAGTGGAAGCGCCAACATTGCTTTAAAGCATGCAGGTACTCTCTTTTGCCTTGCTGTTCCTTAATCTCACACCAGAGCGCAAAGTTAGGATAAGCACGGGTAGCTAAAGCAAGAGCAAATAGACTATGACGCCATGGTGGCATCTTCTGCAGTGTTGGATAGAATCTTTCGCCAAAAATCACTATGGGAAACCTCAAAAAGAGCGCTCACACTTTACTTGCCAACAACAACCATGATTTAAGCAAACGCGCAAATTAACTCTGCAGTTAGCTTAAATAGCAAGTAGTTTTGATGGGATGGGTAAGATGAATGAAGGCAGTATTAACGATGAATGTAGGCAAGACTAGCTAAACGATAGCTATAAGTCCTACTATCTGAAGACGTTTGTTTTCAGGATAGTCGATTAGTATAGCTCAAAAGCGTCACAATCCCGTGTTTTTGCAAAGCTTTTAGTATGTCTAAGTTCTGTGTCTATAGCTGTTGCATGGCGGTCATTTAGGTGGATGTTTTTGGTGCAATATAGGGGTGGCTCAAATTAAGCTGGTAATTTCATTAAATTTGACAAAAAAACTATGTTGCATCTAGGTTTTGCCTATTGTTGACGCTCGCTAAAACGATCGCTTTGGTGCACTGGGCAAAAAGTTAGTCAATTACAGGAGTTTTTGCGCTTTTAGGCTAGATTTTGAAGTGGTTTTGAAGCAAAATAGTGCACTGTATTTCTGATAAGAATGAGATCTTCTAATCAGTGGCATTTAGCTATGTTCAGTAGGCCTTAGCTAGGTGTGATTGAGCAAAAGATAGTGGCTTTGTAAATTGTAGATGCTAAAGCTAGCAGCTACATATACGCATGCTTGTAGCAAGTTAAGCTCCATGCTTATACATGGCTTGCTATCTTTGTTCTAAGTAGCGTTAGTCAAAGTACTTAAGCTTATTGGCAGGTTATCCGTATGACAAAAGCTTTTAATTGGTACGCTTGCAGCTACTTTATTTAGCCTAAGCCTCAATGAGGTAGGGCAAGATTGTAGATATCAGAAATGATAGGCAGTCACAGTAAGCTATGCTGCTGTGACATAACGTAAATCAGCATCTGGCGTGATGCTTTTTCATCTACTTCTTATATTCTGACTCAAGCTAGGCAGCTGTGGCTTTGCAATGCCTAACTATGATGTCAACGTTGCTTTGCTGTTTGTAAAAGTTATTAATGCAAGGGACGTGCCGTTTTAACTGTCAAAATTTAGTTGAGTTTATGTAAAAGCCATGTTTTTGCCATTTATTCATCTAATTTAGCTCTAGAGCTTAATTTATGGATGTTCGGGTAAGACTTAAAGTGGCAATACCTCAACTATGATGGGCATGTCTTAAAGACTATCTTGTGGTGCATGTATATCTAAATATAGATAGTGCGCTATATGAGCTCTTGTAAGTTTGTTGTTGTGCTCAGAGCCATAGACAAGATGGCCATAGCTTATAGACATTAATGGCTAAAACTTTATTAGCACTAAGAATAAATTACTTGGTGCAAGCTCTTGTGTTTGTCTAGCTTACTAGACTGTCACTGTCTATAAGCAGTGATCTGAGCTCGTCTCTTGTGAGACAAATAGAGCTCAAACAGTTAAACGCGTGTCAGATTTTTAGAAACGAGGGAAAGAACGGCGCTATTGATGTAGTCCATGCCACGGCGTACTAATGGAAACTGAAGACTATATCTATCAAGACGACCTCTCTAATAGCAAATACCCGCTCTCGAGAAAGCATGTTATTGCTATCTCTAGTACGGTATTTCTTGCTGGTGCTTTGTATTTCATCCTGCCTCATAATACAAATATCGGTAGAAACACATCTAATGAACTCTACGCCACTACTGTCACTGATGATGGTGTCTATGAGGAGTTCATCGATCCTACTCGCTCACTGACTGATATTCTGCTCACAGATAGCAAAGAGCTTCCTGCTACAGGTCGCGACGTTGCTATGTCAGAGAACAACAACAATCAGCGCGTCTATACCACTGAAAACTTAGGCTCCATGGAAAACTATGATGAAGATGACCTAAGTTCAGCTATCGCTTTATCTGACGATAGTGCAGTGGAGCAACAGCTTAGTGAACTTGCTAATAAAGAAGGCAAGCACAGCGCTCAAATGCTGTCAGCTAGCAAGAATCAGTGGCTTAGCGAAGATATTCAGCGTGGTGATTCTTTAAGCTCCATTTTCTCTGATTTCAACATTCCGTATAACGTAATGATGTCCATCGCCGAGAATAAAGAGGTTGAGGGCAATATTACTAATCTGCGTCCAGGCAACAAGCTCTACTTTAGCTTTGATGATAAGAACAATCTTATCGGCTTTGTTAAGCAGATTAATGATTACGAGCAGTGGCACTTTACCCGTAGCAACGTTAACTCTACTGAGTTTACCGTTAAGCGCGAACACAAAGATGCCCATATCTTAGTTGCTGATGCTAATGGCAACTTAAAGCCATTAGTAAGTGCTGATGATATCGAGCTGCCAGCTTACAAAAAGCGTGGTCGTTTAGTTGTGGCTACTGTTAAGCACGGTGAGAGCTTCTCTACTGCAGCCCATGAGGCAGGCCTTACCTACGGTGAGGTGCGTATGGTTACTGAGCTTTTCAAAGGCCGTGTGCAGTTCTCTCGTCACGTTCAGCCAGGCGATACCATGCGTGTGCTCTTCTCTGATGATAAGGGGGAGGGCAAGATTAACGCTATTGAGCTGAGCTTAAAGAAAGTAGGTACACTCTCAGCTTATCGTAACTTTACTGATGATAAGTACTACGATGAGCAAGGCTATAACTCTGCTTTCTCAACTTTCCGTCGTTTCCCAATCGATGGCAAGGTAGTTATCTCATCTCACTTCAATCCAAGCCGTCGTCACCCTGTAACTGGACGTGTTCGTCCGCATAACGGTACTGACTTTGCCGTTAGAGTTGGTACCCCAATTGTGGCTCCAGCTGATGGTGTGGTTGAAATTGCTAAGTACTCACGTACAGCAGGTTATTACATCGTGATTCGTCACCGTGGTTCCTACTCAACTGTTTATATGCACTTATCTAAGCTCTTAGTTAACCAGGGTCAGTCAGTTAAGATTGGTCAGATGATTGCTCGTTCTGGTAATACTGGTATTTCTACTGGTCCTCACCTGCACTACGAGTTACGTCGTAACAATCGTCCAATCAATGCAATGAGAGTTACTCTTCCAGCTAACGAAGATACCCAGATTGCTAAGAAAAATCGTCAGCGTTTTGCCAATAATGTTGCCTTGTTCAAAAAAGAGCTGCATCAAGAGGACTTAATCGCTAAAAAGTAACTACGTTTTGCTAAGATGGTTTTACAGATATAGCAAACTCTGAAAGCGCTAGCTCTTAGGATGCCAAATTTCTGTCAATTGCCAGAATGACTAAGCAAGCTCTTAGGATGTTTAGGCAGTTAAGAAAGATCCTAGTCTCAATTGACCATCTAAGTGCATTTACTATAGCTACCTTACAGAGGGCTCGCATCATGCGGGCCCTTTGTGTATCTACACAGACAAGTTTGAAAATAATCACCAGCTACTATGTAGTGAACATAAATTTGTGTGCAAGCTTAGTAGTATGCCTGATGTGTTCTACTAGCTTGGTGCTAAAAGATTATCTTTGCTAAGCACACAGAGTTTATTTTGCGTAATTAGTAAGGTAGGAGGTGCCCTGTGAAAGACAATAAAATCAGTGGCTTCAATACCGCACTGCAAAACGTTGAAGAACGTTACTCATGGGTTAACGACATGATTAACGAGCGTAAACAGCTCGTATTGAAGTATATGGAACTCATTAACCCACAGATGAAGATCTCTCAAAGTGACGATTCAATAGATCAGCAGGTACTAGACCCAAGTTATGAGCAGGTTGTAGACTTCTGCGATGCCTTGGTGGACTACATCTCCCGTGGCCACTTTGATTTGTATCCAAAGATCGTCGAGCTGATTGAAAATGCCTCAGGCCGTTCTTTATCTATTGCTCATCGTGTGATGCCTCGTATTGATAAGACTACAGAGGTTTTATTGCAGTTTGCTGATCGCTATGCCGAGGACTTAGATAGCGCTAAGATGAAGACCTTGCGCTCTGATTTGTCAAAGGCAGGTCAGCTTTTAGAGCAACGTTTTCGTAATGAAGACCGCCTGATTATCGGCTTACGTTTGGTTAATGCCATCGTAGCTACACCACGCAACTAAGGCTTTTGTTCTTTAGATCTGACGTAGTTTCACTACGAAGGCAGATATTTATGCTAACGCCAATTTAGCGCCCCGCAGCTTTGCTTGCGGGGCCATAGGCGCTCTATGGGCAATTGCGATGGCTGGACTATTCTGCCAAATTGATAGTGCTGGGCTATTTTGCTAATTTGCGAGGGCATTGCTATGCAGGCCTAATAAGATAATGGCGTGTGTATGGGCGGGCGCTGGTGTCTAGGCTCGTTAAGATCATAGGGTTTATGGCCTATTGCAGTGAGCGGAGTGATGCAACGGCATGGGGCATTAAGACGCATCGTTTGGGCGACGCCTAATAATCAACTTGAGATTCAAATGCTGAAGCTAAAGATGCTAAAAATGTAAGTTGGCGATGGACTGTGGTATAGGCCGTTACCATAGGCGATAACGGCGCTAGTGAATCTGTGTAAATATAGCGGTTGTATGCTGCTTTAGTGCATGGCAGTGTAGATAAGTAATCCACCACTTAAGATTGCAACTAAGGAGAAGATGATACGTACCTTCTCTGTTGGCATCTTGAGCATGAGAGCGGTACCCACAAAAGCACCTAAGAAAGAGGCAAAGATCATCACTGGAACCCATTGCCAGTAAATAGCGGTTACTGCACCAACGGTTACCGCGCCTACTGCATTCCAAATGGTGGCTACGAACACCATGGTGTGGTAGATAGCTCTTTTAAGCTCTAAACCAAAGACTAAAGCTAAGGTCATTGTAGAGAATAGGCCTGCACCTGAGGATAAAGATCCTGAGAAGAGACCGATAATAATCATGAGGAAGACGCCGAGGGCAAAACGCTTTTTGGAGATATTTTCCTTTGCTACAGAGCCAAAGCCTCGTTTTACCAAGGTATAGGCACCCATTAAGATCGTGACTATGCCTACAGTAAGCTGTGCAGCATCCGATGGCACATTGATAACGATTAGCGTACCTGCAACTACCGCAGGACAGCCCACAAGTATCATGACTAGGGCTATCTTCTTATCGATGGCAAATTTATTAGACTTCTTTTTGGCAAGCGCACCAATACCTAAGAACACCACAGCTACCTTGTGGGTACCAAGAGCGGTGGCAAAAGGCAAGCCCATAAGGATGAGTAATGGGAATTGCACAAAGCCAGCTCCACCGCCTGATACAGAGGCAAATAGGTTGGCTGTAAAGGTAAAGATAAAGACCAAGATCTGGTCAATTAAGGCTGATGTATCCATTACTTCCTCGCGGCCAGATAAAAAACGGAGTTCACCACTGCAAAAGTTCAATCAGTATGTGTGGCGATATGTTGGCCTTTATACAAAAGTATGCACAGTATAGACCCCTTAGTTGATATTGGCGAACTTGTATTTATCACTTAGTGCTTGAATGTACCTTTCTTACCGTGCCCAATAGTTGTTCTTTTTATGCACTGCTTTGGGCATAGTCTAAAAGAGGATATCTTGCTGCTTGTTCTTTGGTGCATGGACATTATGTTTACAGAGGTTGAGTGCATAAGAGCTATGTGCACTATTAATGAGCTTGCAAGTTAAACCTAACTATCTGAGCGCTTAGCATAGGTTCTTTTATCTTTGTCTTATTGAAAATCATTCTTGTAATGAGTATTGCGTAATGGCAATTTCATTGAGAATCTTGCTAAAGACCTTGGGACATTTCACGTCGAGAAAACCTAACATGTAGTTTTGAAAAGCCATTAGTAAGCCATAGCTTAAGAAGAAGCTGGAAGTTTAGCTAAGGCTTGGTTCTTTTGATTTACTTTAGGTATAAAAAAGCCCGTAAAGCTTGAGGCTATACGGGCTTTCAGATCTATCTGCAGTAACTGCAGATTAAATTAAGGAATAGTATTTTTTGATTACTGCTCGCCGTTTAAGCGCTTTAAGGCGCGGTGAGCGATGTCCTTACGGTAGAACATGCCATCAAACTTAACATGGTTGATGATACCGTAGGCACGCTTGGTAGCCTCGGCGATGTCCTCACCCATAGCAGTTACGCACAGTACGCGACCGCCATTGGTTACTACCTTGCCATCCTTCTCCTCAGTGCCAGCTTGGAAGATCTTAGCGTAGGATGGAACTTCATCATCTAAGCCATGGATCTCATCACCCTTACGTGGAGATGCAGGATAGCCCTCAGCAGCTAAAACTACACCAACAGCTGGGTTTGGATTGTAGGAGCAGGTGCGGCCTTCTAAACCACCAACCTCAGCACCCTTTAAGCACAGTTCAACAAGATCAGAGGTCATACGCAGCATGATTGGCTGAGTCTCTGGATCGCCAAAACGGCAGTTGAACTCAACAACACGTGGATCGCCGTTGCTATCGATCATGAGGCCAGCGTATAAGAAGCCAGTGTATGGAATACCATCATCGGCCATACCCTTGATAGTTGGGTTGATGATGCGATCCATTACCTTCTGATATACATCATGGGTAACGATTGGAGCAGGTGAGTAAGCACCCATACCACCAGTGTTAGGGCCAGTATCGCCATCACCAACACGCTTGTGGTCTTGTGAGGTTGCCATAGGAACAGCGTTAATAGAGTCAGACATGACGATGAAGGAAGCCTCTTCACCCTCCATGAACTCTTCAATAACTACGCGAGCACCAGCATCACCAAATGCATTGTCCTCAAGCATGGACTTAACTGCATCAATAGCCTCTTGCTCGCTCATAGCTACGACTACGCCCTTACCAGCGGCAAGACCGTCAGCCTTAATTACGATAGGAGCGCCGTTCTTCTTGATATACTCAATGGCGCTATCAACCTGTGAGAATACCTCGTAAGCTGCGGTAGGAATGTTGTGGCGCTTTAAGAAGTCCTTAGTAAATGACTTAGAGCCCTCAAGCTGAGCGCCAGCCTTAGATGGGCCAAAGACGCGCAGATTAGCGTCCTTAAATGCGTCAACAATACCTAAAACTAAAGGTGCCTCAGGGCCAACGATTGTTAAATCAACGCCAGCCTTTTTAGCAAACTCTACTAAAGCTGGGATATCAGTAGCGCTGATATCAACATTCTCAATCTTGCGCTCGCTCTTAGTGCCAGGATTGCCTGGAGCTACATAAACTACGTCAGCAAGTGGAGATTGTGCAGCACGCCATGCTAAAGCATGCTCACGGCCACCGTTACCTACGACTAAAACTTTCATCGTTATCCCCTGAAAACCATCTTTGTAATGGCTTGTTAATCAACTAGTGCTACAGCACTATTTAGAAATCTAAAAGCCCACCGAGCTAAAATTGCATACAAGCTAAGCTGCATACAAACTTAGGTGCATAAAATCTTAGGTGCATATAAGTTTTGATGCATACAATCTTAGGTGCATATAAGCTTTAGCGCATACAAGAGCATCTGCAGCTATATATGAAGTAAGTGGGCTTATGGAGCAGAGCCTAGATGTGAGCTCTGCTAGGCAGGCCTATTCGGCCTTTGCTTTTAGCAAAGTGGCTTTTATATAGATCCACTTTGCTCTTTGCCATTAGCAGCATGATGCTGCTTTAATGGTCTTATTAGTGACGGAAGTGACGTACGCCAGTGAATACCATAGCGATGCCGTGCTCGTCTGCAGCCTGGATAACTTCCTCATCACGGATAGAACCACCTGGCTGAATGATGCACTTAACGCCAGCCTTAGCAGCTGCGTCAACACCATCGCGGAATGGGAAGAATGCATCAGATGCCAGTGCTGAACCCTCAAGAGAGAGATTAGCGTCCTCAGCTCGGATAGTAGCAATACGTGCAGAGAACACACGTGAGGTCTGGCCGCAGCCAATACCTAAGGTACGCTTGGAGTTGGTGTAAACGATAGCGTTGGACTTGGTGTACTTACATACGCGCCATGCAAAGAGCAGTTCGGTGAGCTCATCATCGGTAGGAGCACGCTTAGTTACAACCTTGAGATCTTCACGCTTTACGTTAACTAAGTCAGCATCCTGAACTAACAGACCGCCGTTAACACGCTTAAAGTCGTAACGTGGCTGTCTCTCGCCTAACTCGCCAATAGCAAGAAGACGAATGTTCTTCTTAGCTGCAACGGCCTGCTTTGCCTCTTCAGTTACGCTAGGAGCAACAATAACTTCACAGAACTGACGATCAACAATAGCCTGAGCAGTCTTGCCGTCTAACTCGCGGTTGAAAGCGATGATACCGCCAAATGCAGACTCGCTGTCAGACTCGAAAGCCTTAATGTAAGCATCGGTGAGGTTGTCAGCCATAGCAACGCCACATGGGTTAGCGTGCTTAACGATTACGCAGCATGGCTCTTCTAAGAACTCACGCACGCACTCGATAGCGGCATCGGTATCAGCGATGTTGTTGTAAGAAAGCTCCTTACCCTGGAACTGTACTGCAGTAGCAATAGAAGAGTTGGTAAGAGACATGTCCTTGTAGAAGGCAGCTTTCTGATGTGGGTTCTCGCCGTAGCGCATGCCCTGTAACTTAACAAAGTTTAAGTTTAAGGTACGTGGGAACAGACGCTTTTTCAGCTTTAACTCACCCTCAGATGGAACATCACAAGCCTCAGCCTCTGGATCAACGATGCCGTAGTCATCAGCCATAGTGCCAAAGTAGTTAGCGATAGCAGCATCATAAGAAGCAGTGTGCTCGTAAGCAGCGATAGCTAAGTTGAAGCGGGTCTTGTAGGTTAAGGAGCCACCGTTAGCATCCATCTCAGCGATAACCTTGTCGTAGTCGCTAGCATTAACCACGATAGCAACATCACGGTGGTTCTTAGCAGCAGCACGAACCATGGTAGGGCCACCGATATCGATGTTCTCAATAGCCTTCTCTAAGGTGCAAGATGGGTCAGAGGTGGTCTTAACAAATGGATAGAGGTTAACGCACACGAGATCGATTGGGCTGATGCCGTGCTCGCTCATTACGGCCTCATCGGTACCACGACGACCTAAGATACCGCCGTGAATCATTGGATGTAAGGTCTTTAAGCGACCAGACATCATCTCTGGGAACTTGGTGTAGTCAGAAACTTCGATTACTTTGACACCGTTGTCCATTAACAGCTTGGCAGTGCCACCAGTTGAAAGGATCTCAACACCGCGCTCAGATAATGCCTTGGCAAACTCAAGAACGCCAGTCTTGTCTGATACTGAGATTAAAGCTCTCTTCACAGGACGTATTACATCCATTACTTTTGCTCCAAAGATCTATTGATTAGTAATGTGGGACTGATTGAGTTAAGTGTTCGTTGGTAAAGACCAATGATGTTCATACGCTTAGGCGTTTATGAACTCTTTGAATCAACCGTCCTAGAAAGTCTTAGTTGCATGCAATAGAAATTGCAATTCCAAGTACTAGCAACCTAAGCTTCCTAACTAAAAGTGCGGCTATTTTAGCATGTCAACTTAGTAAGGTTAGCAAACTAAGGAAAAAAGCTGTCAATCATTATAAATAGCCTAAATAAGCGATAGATATAAAGTCATATCCAGCCTAACTTTGCTGCATTAGGACGTATAAGTCATAAGCTAAATTTATAAGAGACCATATCTTTGGCAAGTTGTCTTTTACACATTATTGGTAACGTTAACCTCATACGCCACCACAAAAGTTAATGACTGTAACGATGAGCCATAAATGTCTGATGCTGCTAATGGGCAACAAAAAGAGTTAGTAAGCTTGAGTTTAGTAAGTCATAAAAGCTACTAGCTCATCATTTGCCTGTGCTTAAGGGCGGCATCGTATGTTTTTGGTAAATGATGATGGCATTCGTTAGAAACGGTTATCTAGCATTAGTATGGCTTGCTCTAGATGCTTCGATGCCTGAAAGCTTGATTATGGTTGATGATTTACTAGATGTGCACTTATCAAGAGCGCTAGCTAGAAGTGGTTCTGCTGCCATCTTATAGCTGATATTGCCACTTAACTTTGTGACAAAAGGTGTATAAATCAGGGTTTTGTGGTTATGGCTGTCTACTTTATTAGCTTTTGAGGTCGTATAGGTTCATTTTGGCACTACTAATGCTGATTTTGTCAACAAACGTGATATATAAGCCATTTATGAAAAATAGCCATATAACACAGCTTTTAGAGTTTTTGTGAGACTTTCTACTCTAGTTGAACACTAAGATTTAACGTTGTGAGCTATAGCTCAAAAATCATCGCAAAGCACGGTCCTATAAGGAAAGAGCAAGCAAATTTCAAGTAGCGAAAAGCAAAAAAAAATTTTGTGCAAAAACTTAGAGAGTAAAAATGGCTCTTTGAGTGCTTATAAACCTGATATATATGCGGTTTTATTTTTGAAATGGCGGTTTTAAGCGCATCTTCAAGATATGACGAAAGCCGCTATTTACGCCATTTGTGAAAAAATCTTGTTGATATCTTATGATTTATGTGGTGAAATCTATCTCAATTCAGGTCCACCGTAATTTCACGATATGACCTATGTCTGATTGAAAGGATACATTCTTTATGAACAAGTCTGCACTTATCGAGCAAATCGCAAAGCGCTCTGAGTTACCAATTAGTCAATCTCGTAAGGCTTTAGATGCTATCTTAGAGTCCATCACCGAGGCCTTAAGCAACGGCGATCGTGTTCAATTAGTCGGCTTTGGCACTTTCAAGGTAACCGATCGTAAGTCCCGCGAGGGCCGTAACCCTAAGACTGGTGAGGTTATCCAGATTCCTGCTTCCAAGACTCCATCTTTCACCGCTGGTGCTGAGTTAAAGAAGTCAGTAAACGGTCGTGACTAATCACTCGATTCTGTAAGAATTGTTTGATTAAGAAAAGGCAGGCAACCATAGTTTGGAAGCTTGCCTTTTTTGTTTTTGGCAACCTCATAAACAGCATCACCAATACCCCATTCCAATTAATTGCCATTGATCGGCAAGTCCATCCGAGCTAAAGCCTCTTCACTTCAACCAATCCAATCCAATCCAATCCCATCCAATCTTTTGCTGCAAAGTAGCTTTGGCCTAATCACATTGCCAATGAAACTGCCGCTTTGTTGAGCAGTTCTTAACAGACACTTAGCTAAATCATGACAAGTAATCGATATGCAATGCTCATCTTTGCTCACTTGGCTCATGCCCACCTTTGCTTGTTTGTCTCATGTTCATCTTTTTTTGCTTAAGATGAAGTATTGAGCTACTTAAGTTTTGCTAATCTCATTAAGTATTCATTCAACATTTGCCCCGTGTTCGTGCAAAAGTCATCATAGACCGTAAAAAGAAACTACGTAATAGTTTGGATCTGTGATGTTGGTCAGTTTAGAAGGCTACTTATATGGTGAGAAAGCGTCTCAATAGACTTAAAATATAAAGATGTGTCTATCCAAGAAACTAAAGCATAGGCTTAGCTATACGTTGCTATGGTTTAGTGAGGATTGAGACGTGCTGTAGCTGCAGCTGTAGCGATGAAAGAGCTAAGGTAAGACTGCTACAAAACTCTTTGTTTGCATTAAGTGTGATAATTCATTAACACTGAGCTATGCTAGACAAAAAGTTCTCGTTGGTTTCTACGAAGGGTTAAGGATAATAATATGGCAATTCATGAGCGTGCCGGCACTAAGGCTTTAGACTCAGACCTGGTTAATGTTCCACGTCTGATGGCGGCTTACTACTATAACCGTCCAAACCTCGATAATCCTGATGAGCTTGTAAGCTTTGGTACCTCTGGTCACCGTGGCACTTCATTAAATGGTTCCTTTACCGAGTCCCACATTTTAGCCATCTCTCAAGCTATAGCTGAGTACCGCGCAAAAGAGAACATCTGTGGTCCGCTGTTCTTAGGTAAAGACACCCACGCTTTATCTGAGGCTGCTTTAGTATCTGCAGTAGAAGTATTAGGCGCTAACGGCGTTGAGGTTCGTATCGAGAAAGATAACGGCTATACCCCAACCCCAACTATTTCCCACGCTATCTTAAGCTACAACCGTGGTAAGAGCGGTTCTGCTTTAGGTGACGGTATCGTTATCACTCCATCCCACAACCCACCAACTGATGGTGGCTTTAAGTACAACCCAACTGATGGTGGCCCAGCTGGTACCGACATTACCTCATGGGTACAGGATCGTGCTAACGACATTATGCGTGCTGGTCTTAAGGACGTTAAGCGTGTTCCTTATGAGCAGGCATTAAAGCTTCCTAATGTGCAAGAGCACGATATGATGACTGACTATGTCAATGATTTAGACTCAGTTATCAATCTCGAAGCTATCTCCTCAGCAGGTCTTAAGATTGGTGTAGATCCATTAGGTGGTTCAGGCCTTTACTTCTGGGATCGCATTGCTGATAAGTACAAGCTCAATATTAAGGTTGTTAACTACAAGGTTGATCCAACCTTCTCATTCATGTGCTTAGATAAGGATGGCAAGATTCGTATGGACTGCTCTAGCCCATATGCAATGGCCGGTCTGATTGCTCTTAAGGATAACTTTGATATTGCATTTGGTAACGATCCTGACTATGACCGTCATGGTATTGTTTGCCACTCCGGCCTCATGAATCCAAATCACTATCTGTCAGCAGCTATTAACTACATCTACACCCACCGTGACAACTGGCCAAAGGATGCTATGGTTGGTAAGACTGTAGTTTCATCCTCCATGATGAACCGTGTTGCTGAAGGCTTAGGCCGCAAGGCTTTTGAAGTTCCAGTAGGCTTCAAGTGGTTCGTACAGGGTCTTTTCGACAAGTCCTTAGCATGGGGCTGTGAGGAGTCTGCAGGTGCATCATTCTTACGTAAGGATGGTTCTGTATGGACTACCGATAAGGACGGTATGATTGCATCTCTGCTCTCAGCTGAAATTCTTGCTGTAACAGGCAAGGATCCATCAGAGCACTACAATGCCTTAACTGAGAAGTATGGTAAGCCTTTATACAACCGTGTAGACGCTCCTGCTAACTCTAAGCAAAAGGCTGTCTTAAAGAAGCTTGATCCATCCGCTGTTGAGGCATCTACCTTAGCAGGCGAGCCAATCTTAGAGAAGCTCACTAGAGCCTCTGGCAATAACGCCGAGTTTGGTGGCCTCAAGGTGGTTACTGAGAACGGCTGGTTTGCTGCTCGCCCATCTGGCACCGAGAACATCTACAAGATCTATATGGAATCCTTCAAGGGTGAGGACCACTTAAAGAAGATCGAAGAGGAAGCTTCAACCATCGTTGATGCTGCCTTAAAGAAGGCTGGTGCCTAATTAACGTTCTAAACTAGACATGAAGGTAAGTAGCTGACGTGCTACTTGCCTAGATGAGCCTCGCATTTGCGGGGCTTTTTGCTTTTTTGAGCTTTACTCTAATGAATTAGCCATAGAGTTCTTGGTGCTTTTTAGGCCAAAAGAAGAGGTAGCTCTGGCATTTAAGAATAATATAGTGTATCCTTTTGCCCAGGCTAGCTTCCCGAGATGAATTGATAGCATGGTTTTTCCTAGCCCAGGTCCACCGTGCATCAATAAGAAAAGGCCTTTATGTAGCAATCTGGTTGACAAGAGCTCTCTCACAAGCTCCTGTTCAGCCTGACATAGCGAGAGATTGTACGACTCTCTTGCTAGTCCAAGAGGGAAGCCAGCTCCAACATAGAGATTGGTAACACTA